>CABZJV010000010.1 GCA_902526115.1 uncultured Pelagibacteraceae bacterium | reverse complement strand
ATATAATCTGAAAATTTCCTTCCAGTGTGTTTGAAGATGTCATCTCTATCTAGGGTAAACCAATAATTTTTTTTAATGTCATTTTCGGGCTTAAACACACTCGACTTACTTTGTAACATTAGAGTTCCAACTATTTCATTTTGATTAATTTTATCGATTTCAGGAAGATCTTTTTTATCAAAAGGTATCCAGCCTCTATTAATTAAATAGTTTTCATTCTCAATCAATATTGGATTTACTACTTCAAATCCAGGTTTTCCATTTTCATTCAAATGATATAAATAAATTTGATTATCAAAATCAATTTGACCTGATGTTTTTATTCTTAAATAGTTTTTTTTATTCGTTTGGGTTAATTCTATCGGATCATTTTTTAAAGAGTTTTCAATTTGATTAATTAAATCTAATTTCCAATTCAATCTGTATATTTGCCAGAAACCTAATGACAGAAGAACAAAAATTATAAACCAAACAAAAACTGAAAATAAAAATTTATTCTTCAAGCGTTTTTAATTAACTTCCCCAGATATAAATAGCAGCAAATAAGAAAAGCCAAACTACGTCAACAAAATGCCAGTACCATGCAGCTGCTTCAAATCCAAAATGATGATCTTTAGTAAAATGACCTAATTTTCCACGCCACAAACAAACAGCTAAAAATATTGTACCTACAATTACGTGAAATCCATGAAAACCAGTAGCCATATAAAAGACAGCTCCATAAATATGACCTGAATAAGCAAAAGTAGCGTGATGATATTCGTACGCTTGCAACAAAGTAAAAAAGAAACCAAGTACAACTGTTGCAGTTAGTCCTTGAATAAAACCTTTTCTGTCGTTTTCTAATAGTGAGTGATGGGCCCATGTAACTGTAGTCCCAGATAATAATAATACTAATGTGTTTATTAATGGAATATCCCATGGATCAAACGTCTCAATATCTTTTGGAGGCCAGACATTTCCAACAAATTCGTTTGGAAATAGACTGATATCAAAATAGGCCCAGAACCAAGCAACGAAGAACATTACCTCAGATGCAATAAACAAAGTCATCCCATACCGATGATGAATTTGAACTACAGGTGTATGATGACCTTGATGTTCAGCTTCAATTACAACATCTCTAAACCACATATAAGCTCCATAGAAAAGCAAGGCTAATCCTAAATACATTCCCCAAGAAACATCGTTATGCATATAAAATATTGTACCGACTGCTAAAACTAGACAAGCAAATGCTGTATATATAGGCCACGGACTCGGGTCTACTAAGTGATAATCATGTTTTTTTTCAGCTGACATTTTTGGTGATTATGATTGTTTATAGTAATCTGTCGAGAAAAAAGTATACGACATAGTTACATCCTGTAAATTTTTTACTGTTGGATCATTTACAAGTTCTGGATCCAAATAAAAAGTCATAACATAAGTTGCCTTTTCTCCAGCTTTCAACTCTTGTTTTTCAAAACAAAAACAACCCAATTTACTATAGTATTTTCCAAAACTTGAAGGTGAGACATTAAAAGTAGCAACACCATAAGTGGTGTCATCACCATAATTTTCGACCTCAAATTCTATTTTGTTAACTTGACCAACTTTTACATCCATTACATTAGATTTTGCTTTAAAATCCCAAGTGAGATTATTTACGTTAGTATCAAATCTAACACTTACAATTTTATCTAAAACTATTTTTGGTGGTTCTTTAGATACTTGTGTTGTTCCTCCAAAACCAGTAACTCTGCAGAATAAATCATAAAGTGGTACTGCTGCAAAAGATAGAGCTAGCATTAAACAGAATATTCCAGCAAGCAGTATAGGGGTTAATGTTTTTTTCTTAATCATATTTGTCTATCAAAAACTCCAACGTTGTATAAAGTAAATACAAACAAAAAAACCATGAAAGCTAAAATTGCTATAGCAGTTAAAATATTTTTTTTTTTGGTTTTTTTATCAGGTGTCATCATAAAATTTTATCAGTTAAAAAAAGAACGAATATCAAAAATAAGTATAAAATTGAATATCCAAAAATCGTTTTTGCTTTCTTTGAGTTAAATTTATTTTTCTTAAATTTGTATAGTTCAAAACATAAAAGGTTGTAGTAAAGTGTTAATATTAAAGACGGTATTAAAAAGACTAGACTAACAAAGCCGATAACATACGGCAAAACAACTACTGGCAACATTAATAATGAGTAAGTTAATATATTTAATTTTGTACTCTCTACTCCATTAGTTAATGGTAGCATTGGAATTTTTGCTCTTTTATAATCATCAGATTTATATAAGCTTAAAGCCCAAAAATGAGATGGAGTCCAAAAAAAGATTATTAGAAAAAATGTTATTGGTTCTAATGACAGTGAATTGGTAGCAATTGTCCAACCAATTACTGGTGGTAAAGCTCCAGCAGCACCTCCAATTACTATGTTTTGAGGAGTTTTTCTCTTAAGCCAGATTGTATAGACAAAAACATAAAATAAGATCGTAGATAATAATAAAATAGCAGATATTCTATTCGCAAAATAATCTAACGCTATTACAGAAAATATTGATAACGTTATACCAAAAACCAATGCCTGATTTTTGTTTACTTTTCCTGTTGGAATTGGCCTTAAACAAGTTCTGGACATTAACGCATCTAAATCAGACTCATACCACATATTAAGTGCACCTGCTGCGCCTGCACCTATTGAAACTAAAATTATACCAACAATAGCATCTTTTGTGGGTACTATATTGGGTGCCATTAACAATCCAACAGCACAAGTAAAGATGACTAATGACATTACTCTTGGCTTCATTAGTTTAAATAATTCTGATAAATTAAATAAGTCTTCTTGACTTAAATTTCTGTTTTTTAATTTAGACTTAATCATTAATTTCCTTGTTAAAAAATCTTGTTTAGCAATTAACTTGTGGATTTTTCAACACTTTCATCATCTTCAAATTTTGGCAGTTCCTCAAAAGTATGAAAATTTGGTGGTGATGGTACAGTCCACTCTAAAGTTGTAGCTCCCTCTCCCCAAGGGTTTTGAGCTGCAGCTTTTTTCTTATAAAATGCATATATTAGATTAGCAAAAAATACCAATAATCCTAAAACTGAGATGTATGATCCTATCGATGATATATAATTCCACCCAGCAAAAGCGTCTGGATAATCAGCATACCTTCTTGGCATTCCAGCAAGACCTAAAAAGTGCTGTGGAAAAAATACCAAATTAACACCAATGAATGTTAACCAGAAATGCAATTGACCCATCCACTCTGAATATTCATATCCAGACATTTTTCCAAACCAGTAATAAAAACCTGCAAATATTGCAAACACTGCTCCTAAAGATAAAACATAGTGAAAGTGCGCAACAACGTAATAAGTATCATGCATTGCTGTATCTACGCCTGCATTAGCTAACACAACTCCTGTAACTCCACCTACTGTAAATAAAAATATAAAACCTAATGCCCATACCATTGGTGTTTTAAATGAGATAGATCCACCCCACATCGTTGCAATCCATGAAAATATTTTAATTCCTGTAGGAACTGCAATAATCATGGTGGCTGCTAAAAAATAAGCCTTTGTATCAGTGCTTAAACCAACTGTATACATGTGGTGCGCCCATACAACAAAACCAACTATACCGATTGCAACCATTGCATAAGCCATTCCAAGATATCCAAAGACAGGTTTTTTTGAAAATGTAGAAACAATATGACTAATCATTCCAAAACCAGGTAAAATTAAAATATATACTTCAGGATGTCCAAAAAACCAAAACAAATGCTGGAATAAAACTGGGTCTCCACCAGTTTGTGCATCAAAAAAAGCAGTTCCAAAATTTCTATCAGTTAAAAGCATTGTAATTGCTCCAGCTAAAACTGGTAAAGATAACAATAGTAAAAAAGCAGTAACCAGGATTGACCAAGCAAATAAAGGCATTTTGTGTAAAGTCATTCCTGGGGTTCTCATATTTAAAATCGTCGTAATAAAATTTACAGCTCCTAAAATTGACGAAGCGCCCGCTAAGTGTAAACTTAATATTGCAAAATCCATAGCAGGACCAGGTTGTCCAGCTGAGGATGATAAAGGTGGATAAATAGTCCAACCACCTCCAACTCCTGTTTGACCTGGAGGTCCATCCATAAAAATAGACATAATTAATAAAATAAAGGATGTAGGTAGCAACCAAAACGAAATATTATTCATTCTCGGAAATGCCATATCTGGAGCACCAATCATAATTGGTACAAACCAATTTCCAAAACCACCAATCATTGCTGGCATAACCATGAAAAAAATCATAATCAAACCATGACCAGTTACTAAAACATTATATAAATGATAATTGCCACCAAGGATACCATCTCCTGGATGCATCAATTCCATTCTCATTAAAACAGAAAATGCTGTTCCAATAACACCTGCAATAATTGCGAATATTAGATACATTGTTCCAATATCTTTGTGGTTAGTTGAATAAGCCCAACGCTTCCAACCAGAAGGTGTATGATCGTCGTGTGATGCAGTCTGTGTATACATAATTATTTACTCGCTAGTTTCTTAAATTGATCTTCTTCATTTACTTCTTTTGCAAATTTTACTTTAGCTTCCATTAGCCATTCATTGTAATCTTCATTCGATACAACTCTAACTGTTATAGGCATAAATGCATGTTTTATTCCACAAAGCTCTGAACATTGTCCGTAATAGGTTCCAATTTTTTCTGCTTTAAACCAAGTTTCATTAATTCTACCAGGTACGGCATCTCTTTTTACCCCAAAAGCTGGTAAGGCCCAAGCATGTAACACATCGTTTGCAGTAATTAATACTTTAACTACTTTATTTACAGGTACTACAAGTTCATTATCAACAGCTAATAATCTAGGTTGATTCTCTTTTAGGTCTTTATCTTCAATCATGTAAGACTCAAAAATTATATTTTCATCTGGATATTCATAACCCCAGTACCATTGATAACCTACCGCCTTTACAGTAACCTCTGCTTTTGGAATAGTATCTTGTTTATACAAAATTTTAAATGAAGGAACTGCCATCACAATTAAAATTAAGCAAGGGATTAATGTCCATAAAACTTCGACAGCAACATTATGTGTTCTCTTTGAAGGAACTGGATTTGCTGATGCTCTAAACCTTATGCAAGCATAAATCATTAGGAATAAAACAAAAACACTTATTGCAATAATTATTGGTAAAAGAAGATTGTCATGAAAATTTACTATATCCCTCATCGTTTCAGATGCTGCATTTTGAAAGCCTAATTGCCAATCTTTTGGTTGATCAGCTAATGCCTTAGAAGTTGTTAAAACAATTAAGATTATAAATAAAAATTTATTCATTTTTTAAACACTATATAAATTGTCTTTGCAAAAATTACACTTTACTTTTCGCGACAAAATATCAATTAATGGCGTAATTTATGATCGATATGGCAGAAATTACAGCTGTTTCAGATCTTAGGATGTTTTCATTAATTTTTATAGCCTGAACACCTTTGTAAGAGAGAATCTCCACTCTTTCACTCTCAGAAAAGTCTCCCTCAGGACCAACCATAATACAGGTTGGATTTTTGCTAGGTTTTTTTAAATCTATCTTATTTTTATCAGAATTAAGATCAGTGAAAATTAAATCGACATCATGCTTAGTTAAAAAATTATTAAGACTTTGTAAGTCTTCCATGGTTGGAACTAGGATTCTATTAGACTGCTCAGATGCTTCTATTATAACTTTTTCTAATCTTTTTTTATTTATTTTTCTCACAATTGTTCTGTCAAAAATAATAGGTAAAAATTTTGTAATTCCTAATTCCGTCGCTTTTTGAATCATAAAGTTAAAGTAATTAGATTTTATTGGTGAAAAAGCTAACCACAATTCTTTAGATGTTTCTTTTTTTCTTAATTGTTTAATAACTTTAAATTCAACTAAGCTTTTTGAAATTGTTAAAATTTTGGCCTCCCATTCTCCAGTGTTATTGAATAAAAAAATAACCTCGTTCTCTTTAATTCTCATAACTTTTGATACATAATGAGACTGAGATTTGTCAAGTTTGTCTGACAAATTAATAGATAAACTTTTTGGAAAAAATAATCTAATGTTACTCATGTTGATAAATTAGTTTATGAAAAATATTAAAGCAATAATTTTTGATGCATATGGCACTTTGTTTGATGTCAATTCAGCCGCAGAAAAATGTAGAGATAGAATTGGAGATAAATGGGAAGGTTTTGCAAACTTTTGGCGAACTACTCAGTTAGAATATACTTGGCTTAGAAGTTTAATGAAAAGACATAAAGATTTTTGGCAAATTACAGAAGAAAGCTTAGACAAATCAATAAAAACTTACAAAATTGATACCTCGATGAAAAATGATTTATTGGATCTTTATAAAGCTCTTTCACCATACGAAGAAGTACAAGATGTTTTAAAAAAACTTAAAGAAAAAAACTTTAAACTAGCCATCCTTTCAAATGGAACACCTTCTCTTTTAGATGGATTAGTCAAAAATAATAATTTTGAAAATTTATTTGACGATCTCTTTTCAATAGAACAAGTTGGAATTTATAAACCAGACTCTAAAGTTTATGATATGCCAATAAAGAAGTATCAAATTCAAAAAAATGAAGTTGTCTTTTTAAGTGCAAATACTTGGGATGTATCTGGTGGAGGAAATTATGGCTATAATTCTATTTGGGTAAATAGAAACAACAACATTTTTGACAATCTAGATTTTGTACCAAAGTATGAAATTAAAACTCTTCGTGATTTACTTGACATATTATAAAAATTTATTAAATCGCCTATTATGAAAAACATAGAAGTTAGTAAAATTATTAACCCTATACCTACATCTGATGGTGCTGGAGTTAAATTAAAAAGAAGTATTGGTATAGAACCAAATTACTTTGACCCATTTTTAATGTTAGATGAGTTTGGATCAGATAATAAAGAGGATTACATCGCAGGTTTTCCGCCCCACCCACATCGTGGAATTGAAACAGTAACCTATATGTTAGCTGGAAATTTTGAACATAAAGATAGCACTGGTGGTGAAGGAAGAATGACTGCAGGAGATGTTCAATGGATGAAAACAGGAAGTGGGATTATTCATTCTGAAATGCCAGCAATGAAAGAGGGTAAACTTCATGGATTTCAATTATGGGTCAACATGCCTTCTAAATCAAAAATGAGTAAACCCGAATATATTTATATAGATTCAGATAAAATGAGTGTTCATAAAGATAAAGATAAACAAGTTAAAATTATAGCTGGAAAATTTGAAAACGCTGAGGGCCCTGTTAAAGGTCATAATGTTGAGCCAATCTATTTTGATGTTGAATTGAACAAGGATAAATTTTTTAATTTTAAAATACCCCCAACTCACAATAGTTTTATTTATCTGATTAATGGTGAGATTGAAATTGGAAGCTGTAAACACGACAATGTTAAAGATAGTACTTTAATGTTATTAACTCGAGGTGAGGATTTAAAAGTGAAAGCTAAATCAAATGCTAAGTTCTTAATGATTTCTGCAAAGCCTATAAATGAGGAGATAGCTAGGGGTGGTCCTTTCGTGATGAATACCAAGGCAGAAATCTTGCAAGCTGTTCAAGATTATCATAATGGTACATTTGTAAAATAAATTATGAAAGCTATAAAAATAGATAAATTTGGAAGTCCCGATGTATTGAAAGTTGAAGACATTGAAATAGGCACACCTCAATCTAATGAAGTTTTAATTAAAAACTTATCTATTGGAATAAATTATATAGATACTTATCACCGGACAGGACTCTACCCTATTCCACTTCCAAGTGGAATTGGTCTTGAAGCTTGCGGAGTAATTGAAGAAGTTGGTCCTAAAGTTACTTTATTTAAAGTAGGAGATAGAGTTTCTCACGCATCTATGCCCATTGGTGCTTATTCTGAAAAACATATTATGCCAGAAAATAAACTTGTCCCAGTTCCAGATGGAGTTTCTAATGAGGTTGCTTCTTGCATTACTTTAAAAGGTATTACGGCTGAATATTTATTACATAGAGCCTATGTTTTAAAAAAAGGAGACAAAGTTCTTTACCACGCAGCAGCTGGGGCACTAGGACAAATTTTATGTCCTTGGGCTAATTCTATTGGTGCAGAAATTATAGGTACAGTTGGCTCAAAAGAGAAGGAAAAAATTGCAAAGAAAAATGGTTGCCACCACGTAATTAATTACACTGAGAAAAACTTTGTCGAAGAAGTAGAAAAAATTGTTGGCAAAAATGGAATTGATGTTGTTTATGATGGTGTGGGTTTAAAAACCTTTGAGGGCTCAATAGAAGTACTAAAAATTAGAGGTATGATGGTAGCTTTTGGAAATGCTTCAGGTTATGTGGATACTATTGATGTAAAAAAACATATTAACGCTAAAGGTTTGTTTTTCACTCGTCCTTCCATTGCTCATTACACCATAGAAAGAGATGAATTATTAGAGTCAGCAAAAAAAGTTTTTAATGCCGTTTTATCTGGTAAATTTAAAATAGAGATTTCAAAAAAATACTCTCTTGACGAAGTTAAACAAGCTCACCAAGATTTAGAAGGCAGATTACTTACAGGTCCAGCAGTTATAATTCCTTAATCCGATATTTTATTCATAAATATCCATATCAGACATATGTAGTTTTAGAGCATTAGTGGAGACTTGAATTTCAATTATAAAAAAAATAATAGATATAATCATTGATAAACAACATGATCCAAAAATAATCCTGGCTATGAAAATCTCACTTAAATATAAACCAAATACTGTAAGCATATTAAATAAAAAGCCAAAGGCAGCAAATACCATTGAAAATTTTAAAAGGCTTATTCTTTTATTAAGATTAATAAACTGAGCTTTCCATTCAGGTGGTGTATGTTTTTCAAAAACATGGGCATCATGAATTTTTCTGATTAGAGCGCTCAATGTATGAAACCTATTACTATAAACACCCATTAACAAGGGTATTGCAGGAAACATTAACGCTGTAACGGTATAATCTATATTCATACGAATCAATTTGATTATGAAACTAGCCTTTGTTATTTACAAGTAAATTATGAGCCATTTAAGCTTATTCATTGAACTTACAAGATTAAAAAAGCCAATTGGTTTTATGCTTTTATTTTGGCCATGCCTTTGGGGATTAACTACAGTTTATGACTTTAATTTAGGGTTGTTAAATTATTTTTTTTATAGTTTACTATTTTTATCTGGATCTATTTTAATGAGATCTGCAGGATGTATTATTAACGATATTGTCGATGAGAACTTTGATAAAAAAGTAGAAAGAACTAAAAATAGACCTATCGCATCTAAAAAAATTTCAAAAAGATTAGCTATAATTTATGCAGTATCGTTATGTGCTATAGCTTTTTTAGTTTTAATAAATTTTAATACATTTACGATTTATATGGCAATAGCTTCAATGCCACTGGCATTTACTTATCCTTTGATGAAAAGAATTACTTATTGGCCACAATTATTTTTAGGAGTCACTTTCAACTATGGTCTTGTTTTAGCATGGATCTCCATATCAAATGAAATTTCAATTATTCCTATAATATTTTATGTTGGAGCCATATTTTGGACACTAGGTTACGACACTATTTATGGATTTCAAGATATTAGAGATGACGAAATTATAGGAGTAAAATCAACCTCAATTAAATTTAAAAATAATCCAAAAAGGTTTTTATTAATTTGTTATTTAATTTTTATAATTTCGTTATTCTTTCTTGGATTTTTAATGAATTTTAAAATTTTTTATTTTATGTTTTTAATAGTTCCTATCTTACAGCTCTTGTTAGTTCAAATAAAAAATTTAAATATAGAAGACACTAAAGATTGTTTGAATAAGTTCAAAAGTAATAATTTGTTAGGTTTAATAATTTTTATGAATATTCTAATAGGAAAATTAATTTAAGTTAAATGATTAAATCAAAAGCTTTTAGGCGACTTTACCGAGATTATACAAGTAATTTTATTGGAAAGATATTTTTAGCAGCAATTTTTTCAGTAGTTGTTGCTATCAGCACATCCGCTACAGCGTGGCTATTAGATCCTGCAATAGAAAATATATTTTTAAATAAAGATCAAACTTTGATATTTATAATACCAATAGCAATAATTATTGCTTTTTGTGCAAAAGGATTATCTTTATATTTTGCTAAACTCATTATGATCAATGTATCTGAAGAAGTAAAAAAAATGATACAAACAGACATGCTTAGCTCTTTTATAAATGCAGATACTGAAGTTATAGAAAATAAACACTCGGGTAAATATGTTTCAAATATTAATTTTGATGTTGATCAGATCACTAGAATGTTAGCAGATGCATTTCTGAGTATTTTCAAAGATGGTCTTACCCTAATTGGTTTACTGACTGTTATGTTTTTACAGAATTGGAAGTTATCTTTGATAGCAATTGTAATGATACCTCTAGCATCTTTAACTGCAAAAATCCTAGGAAAAAGAATGAGCAAAATTTCCACTCAAGCCCAAGAAAAATCTGGGGATTTAAATAGATACCTTATAGATCTTTTCAAAAACCATAAAATAATAAAAATTTTTCAACGAGAAAATTATGAGGAAAATAGATCAGAAATATTTGTTAAAAATTTAAAAGAAAAATCAGCTAAAATTGCTGCTGTTTACATAAGATCCACCCCTATTATGGAAATTTTGACAGGAATAATGATTGCTATTCTAATTTTTTACTCTGGTAAACTTATTCTTAATGAGGAATTAGCAATAAATAATTTCTTTTCATTTTTGGCAGCAATGATGTTGGCTTATCAACCAGTAAAAACTTTAACAAAAGTAAATGTAGCAATAGCACAAGGACTAGCAGCAGCTGATAGAATTATACCAATAATAGACTTAAAAAATAAAATTAATCCAAATATTGAGAGTGAAAAGTTAATTTTGTCAGATGGTAATATTGATTTTAATAAAGTTAGTTTTGCTTATGAGAAAAATTTAGATAACAATGTATTAAGAGACATTTCATTAAAATTTCCTGGTAATACAATGACAGCTTTAGTAGGTCATAGTGGATCGGGAAAATCAACATTATTAAATATGATCCCAAGAATTTATTCACCATTAAGTGGAAATATTGAAATTGATAATCAGGATATTGCAATAATGAATCTAGGCTCAATTAGAAAAGAAATTTCTATTGTAGATCAAAATACAACCTTATTTGATGATACAGTTTTAAATAATATTAAATATGCTAGACCAGATGCAAGTGATGAGGAGGTTTATGAAGCTGCAAAACTAGCAATGTGTGAGGATTTTATAAATAATTTAGAAAAAGGTTATGATGAAATGATTGGTGAAAATGGTGTGAGGCTGTCAGGCGGTGAAAAACAAAGGTTATCAATTGCTAGAGCCTTTTTGAAAAAAAGTAAAATAATTCTACTGGATGAGGCTACTTCGTCTTTAGACTCTGAAACTGAAGAAAAAATTCAAAAAGCCATAGATAAATTAACATCAAATAAAACAACAATTGTAATTGCTCATCGATTATCAACTATTCTTAACTCAGATAATATTTATGTATTAGAAAAAGGCAGGGTTGTAGATAGTGGAAATCACGAAAGTTTATTGGCAAATTCTCAGGTTTATAAAAACTTCTATGATAGACAAATAAAGAAGCATTAATGTATTTTATATACAGAGTATTTACAAATTTAATTATTTTAATTTCTCCTATTATTATTTTATTTCGATTAATTAAAAAAAAAGAGGAATTTTTGAGCGTCAGTGAAAAATTCTGTATTTATTCAAAAAAAAATAACTTAAAATCAATTTGGTTCCATGCAGCAAGTGTAGGGGAACTTATTAGTATTTTACCTATCATAGATAAATTAGAAAGAAATAAAAAAATAAAACAAATCCTAATTACAACAACTACTCTAAGCTCATCTAAAATTTTTCAAAAAAAAAAATTCAAAAAAACCCATCATAAATATTATCCACTAGATACTAATTTTTTAACAAATAAATTCATTAGGGTTTGGAAACCACAAATAGCTATTTTCGTAGACTCAGAAATATGGCCAAATATGATTGAAAATTTATATTTTAAAAAAATACCAATAGTTCTATTAAATGCAAGAATAACAAGAAAAAGTTTTAATAGATGGAATTTAGTTCAAAATTTTGCAGAAACAATTTTTAGTAAAATATCATTAGCTTTACCCTCTAATTTAGAGACAAAAATGTTTCTCAAAAAACTTGGAGTAAAAAAAATCAAAATTGCCGGCAACCTAAAATATTATGGAAAAAGTAAAATTAATTTCAAAGATAAAATAAATCTTAATAAAAAGTTTAATAATTTTAAAGTTTGGTGCGCAGCTAGTACCCATAATTCTGAGGAAATTTTTATTTCTAAGTTACACAAAGATCTAAAAAAAAATGAAAAAAAATTATTAACAATTATAATTCCTCGTCATATTAATAGGTCAAAAAATATAATAAACAATCTTGAGAATGATAATTTAAATGTGATAACTTACTCATCAGGTAAAAAATTAAAAAAAGATACAGATATTTATTTGGTAGATACTTACGGGGAGGCATCAAGGTTTTATAGTCTAAGTAATGTTACATTTATGGGAGGCTCTATGATAAAACATGGTGGTCAAAATCCTCTGGAACCAGCAAGACTTGGAAATTATATAATAAGTGGTCCAAATATTGAGAATTTTAAAGAGATATACAAATTTTTAGAGAAAAACAGAATGTCAATAAGAACATCAAATACAACTAAAATAAAAAAAATCATTAGTATGAGACTTAATAAAAAATTATCTAATAGCAATAAAAAGAAAATTTTTAGAATTGGGGATAAAATTTTAAATAAAAATTTTTCATATATATCAAAATATATTTAATGAAATTAATAAGACCTAAGTTTTGGCTAGAAAGAAATTTGTTATCTTACATTTTATACCCTTTTTCAATAATTACATATTTAATTAATATTTTAAAAAAAAATTATATTAAAAAAAAATTTAATATTAAAACAATTTGTATTGGAAATATATTTGTTGGAGGTACTGGCAAAACATCTTTATCTATAGAATTAAGCGAAATACTTAAAAAAAAATTTAAAGTCGTTTTTATTAAAAAAAGTTATAAAAATCAAAAAGACGAATTAAATCTACTAAAAAAAAAAGGTTCTGTGCTGTCGAATATTAACAGATTAAAATCTTTAAAAAGTGCAGAAAATAAAAAGTTTGAAATTGCATTATTAGATGACGGTATGCAACAAAAAAATATAAAATATAACTTAAGAATTGTCTGCTTTAATACAGATGAAGGACTTGGAAATGGATTTTTATTTCCAGCAGGTCCTTTGAGAGAAGGTATCAGTGAAATAAAAAAAAATGATTTAGTTTTTTTTAATGGTCAAAATGAGAATTTAAAACTTTATAAAAAAATTAAATCTGTGAATAAAAATATAAAAATTTTTAGAAGTACTTATAAACCTTTAAATTTAAATAAATTAAATAGAAAGATAAAATACTTAATGTTTTGTGGAATTGGTAATCCCCATGAATTTGAAAAAACTTTATTAAAAAATAAGTTTAAAATTAAAAAGAAAATTATTTTTCCCGATCATCATGACATATCAACAAAAGAGATAAATAATATTAAAGACAAAGCAAAAAAAGAAGGATTAAAAATTATTACAACTGAGAAAGATTATTATCGATTAAGTAAAAATCAAAGAACAGATTTAAAGGTTTTAAAAATTAAACTAGAAATTCGAAATTTATATAAATTCAAAAAAATATTATTTAATATTAATGAAAAAAATTAAACATCTAACTCAATTCGTAATAATAAATATTTTATTTTTCCTATTTAAAATTTTAGGATTTAAAATTTCATCCTATATAGGTTACTTAATTGGCAGATTCATTGGTCCTATATTTAAACCTAAAAATCTAATTATAAAAAACCTTGAGAAAGCAAATATTGAAAGTAATCATAAAGATATAGCCTCTAATGTTCTTGGAAATTATGGGAGAATATTAGCGGAATATGTCCACCTTAAGAACTTCAGAAATGATAAACTCAAAAATTATATTTCAATAGTTGGAATTGAATATCTTCAACAAATTAAAAAGAATAAACAAAAAGTAGTTTTTATATCTGGTCACTTTAATAATTTTGAGTTAATGGCCATGCAAATAGAAAAAGCGGGAATTGAATGTGCTGCTATCTACAGGCCTCTTAATAACCCATATTTAAATAGAACAATGGAAAAAATTAGGACTAGAGATATATGCAAAATTCAGATCAAAAAAGGAAGAGCAGGAACAAGAGATATTTTAAAATATCTTAAAGAGGGAAAATCAATTGCATTGATGATTGATCAACGAGTAAGGGAGGGAGAAAAAATTCCTTTCTTTAAACACTTAGCTACAACAACAACAATTCCAGCACAGTTAATAAAAAAATATGATTGCGCTGTAGTGCCTATCTATATTGAGAGAAATAAACAAAATTGTTTTAAAATGTATGTTTCGAAACCAATTAAATTAGATAAATCTAAAACTATTAATCAGATCACTTTATATCTCAATAATATTCTTGAAAAAATGATCCTTAAGAATGTTGATCAATGGATATGGTCCCATGATAGATGGAAAGGCTAAAGATAAAATTTTAAGTATTGTTTTCTCTTTTCATTGAGGCCTCAACATAGGAAAAATAGGGCTCTTGATTTTCAACATTCCAATAATTTAAGTTTTCTAATAAAATTTTTTTACCTGAAACTGCACAAATAACATGATCACCAGCTTCAAGTATAGTAAAGTTGTTTGGTAAATATTTTAATTTAGCCAATTTATTTTTCATGAATTAGATATATAAGTAATTATATGAAAATTGCAATTCTTGGAAGTGGCGGCAGAGAACATGCTATTACTTATGCCATATCTAAATCAAAAAAAATCGAAAAAATTTTTTGCTTACCTGGAAACGCTGGTACAGATATAATTGCTGAAAATATAATTATTGACATAAATAACTTTGAGCAAGTTTATGATTTCTTGAAAAAGGAAAAAATTAACTTTGTAGTAGTTGGACCAGAACAACCTTTGGTAGATGGAATAGTAGATTATTTACAAAAATTTAATATTAAAGTGTTTGGACCTAATAAGATGTCATCTCAATTGGAAGGGTCAAAAATATTTACAAAAAATCTTTGTAAAAAATACAATATTCCAACTGCAGACTTTGGTACTTTTAAAACTAAGGAAGATACAATTAAATTTTTAAAAAAAGCCAATCATCCAATAGTTATTAAAGCTGACAACTTAGCCTCTGGAAAAGGTGTCTATATTTGTAAAAATTTAGATGATTCTACTAATGCTGTAGAAGAAATATTTGGTGGAAAATTTGGATATGCTGAAGACATACTGGTTGAAGAATTTTTAGAAGGTGAGGAGATGAGCTATTTCATCATTAGTGATGGGAAAAATTTTAGAAGCTTTGGAACAGCGCAAGATCACAAACGAGTAGGAGAAGGTGATACAGGGAAAAATACTGGTGGTATGGGTGCCTACTCTCCTTCCAGACTAATTAATAATGAATTAAATCAAAAAATATTAGATAAAATTATTAAACCAACATTAAAGGGACTTTCTGATTTAGGCACTGATTATAAAGGTTTTTTGTATGCTGGGTTGATGGTTAAAAATAATGAACCCTACCTAATTGAATATAATGTAAGAATGGGAGACCCCGAGTGTCAAACATTATTACCTATATTGAATACAGACTTTTTAGATCTTTTAGTTGCTTGCGTTGAACAAAATCTTAAAAACATAAAAATTGAATGGGCAAATAAAAAAAGTTTATGTGTAGTTTTGTGTTCAAAGGGATACCCAGATAAATATGAAAAAAGAATAAAAATTAAGAATCTTAATGCACTAAAATTAGATAATAATAATCATCTTTTTCATGCTGGAACTGTAAGAGAAGATAATGAAATTTTAGCCGTTGGTGGGAGAGTTCTAAATTTTATTTCACTTTCAGAAAATTTATTAAATGCACGAGAGAATATTCATAATAATTTAAATAAACTTAATTGGGCTGAAGGGTTTTATAGAAAAGATATTGCTTTTAAGGTAATTGGAAAATGAGAGTCATATCAGGTAACTTTAAAGGGAAGAAAATATTAGAACCTAATGATATAAAAACACGTCCTCTCAAGGATCTTACTAAAGAATCAATTTTTAATATTCTTAAACATTCTAAAAAATTTTCAATTAAACTTGAAAATTCTGAAATATTAGATCTTTTTTCTGGCACTGGTTCATTTGGTATTGAGTGTCTATCAAGAGGAGCAAAATTTGTTACTTTTGTTGAAAACTATAAAGGTATTTTGCCTACCTTAAAAAAAAATTTAACAAATTTAAAAACTGTGAAAAATTACTCTATAATTGAGCAAAATATTTTAACAGATTTTAATTTTAAAAATTTAAAAAAAGGATTTGATATTATTTTTCTTGACCCTCCATACAAAGAAACCAAATTAGAAAAACTTGTTGGTGAACTGAAGTTTAAAAAAATTTTAAAACATACTGGCATTTTAATAATTCATCGACATAAAAAACAAAACGATATATTTTTTAAATCATTGAAAATATTAGAGGAAAAAAAATACGGTATATCAAAAATTTTTTTTTGTGTTTATTATTAATTTAAAATTTTTGTTGTTTCCTTCTTAATTAATTCTACAGCTGGTTGATTAAATGGATTAATATTTAGACATTTTCCAATTAAGATTGTTTCAAGTATGAAGAAGCAAAACAATTCTCCTAAAGTTTTTTCATCTCTTCTATTTACTTCAAAGCTTCGAAATGGAATATTTTTCATTTTAAAAACATTCTCTGTAGCTTTCTTCTGCGCATACATAATTTCATTTAAATTTTTATTTTTTAAATATTTAAAGTTTTTTAGAATTTCATCATTTTTAATTTTTATTGGATTGTTTTCTTTAACAAAAAAAAATGTAAAAAAGTTATTTTTAAAACCGTCAAGATATAATTGCATAACGCTATGATTATCTTTGGGCATATTAGATATGATGGGTAATATGCCATTTCCCTTTTTTCCAAGACTTTCTGCAATTAATTGCTGGTACCAATTAAATAAATTTGTGGATGTTTCATCATAATTAATAATTATTGAGTTAAATTTTTTTTTTTGTAAATAAAATACTGTTGCCGAAACATTATTAATTAGAGAATTCATAAAAGATTTATTTTTCACTAGATTGTTTAGTTGTCTGAATTTTTGTGGATTTAACCCCATTAGTTCTGATGGTAACATTCCAACTTCTGATAAGACTGAATATCTTCCTCCAATAAAGTTATTATGATCAACCACTTCAGCACTTATTTTTTTTGCTAGTTTTTTTAAGTAACTTTCTTTATTTTCAGTAATTAATAAATTTTTTTCTTTTCTTTTAATAAGAACGTTCGTGTTTATAATTGTTTCGATGGTATTACCTGATTTAGAAATAATTAAGTTGTTATATAATTTGTTAGATTTTATTTTTTTTTTTGCTTGAAGATTATTAACAAAAAAAAAATTTTTTGTTATTTTATATTTAAGAAAATCATAAATTGCTTGGGAACCAAGAGAAGAACCACCCATTCCAATAACTCTATAATCAAGTTTTTTTTTGAAAATTTTTAATATTTTTTTACCATAATTATCTTTGTATGATTTTCTTAAAGACTTAACAACTTGATCATTTTTTTTTAATAATAAATTTAATTTAATCTTTATTGATTTATCTTTTTTTTTTAATTTAAAATTAATAAAACTTATATTTTTTGTAAACATTAATTACTTTTGATTTTATCTATTATCGACTCCTCTAATTCTTTACTACTATTATCTATGGATTTATTTTTATTATCTAACTGGGAATTTGTGATTAATGTTTCTATATCGTCAGACTGGTTTTGATCATCAGTCTGTTTATTTTGAGGTAACGGCAGTTTTTCAAAATCAGGTGGCATAGAAAGTGGAGATTTTTTTTCAATTAAAAATTCGTCTGAACTATTTTTTCTCTCTGGGTCAAAAGCTTTTTGGACAGTTGAGCAACTGCTAGATAATAGCCCATAAATTATAATCAAAAATAATATTTTTAATTTATTGATTAATGTTTTCATCATTTTTACCAATTAGTTCTAAAGTTATCATGCAAATTACACCGACAGTTATAAATATATCTGATACATTGAAAATAAACCAATGAAAATTTCCAATATGAAAATCTATAAAGTCAGGTACTGCCCTATAGAAAATTCTATCAAAAAAATTACCAATTGCTCCTCCTAAAATAAAAATAAGTGAGTACCTTTTAAGTCCCTCATTTTTAACAACTAAATACAAAATTATAATTATAACTATTAAAATTATTAAAGTTAAAATATTATATAAAAAGTTATCATCTAAAGAAAAAAGCCCAAAAGCTATTCCCTCATTCCATATGAGATAGATATTCAAAAATTTTGATTGATATATTTCGGATCCATTATTTATTTTATCTAAATAAATTATACATAGCTTCGATAATCTATCTAATAAAAAAATTGAAAAAATAATTGTTAAGTTAAGATAAAAATTCTTATTAATTATATTTAGCTTCATCAGGAATGTCTTGCACAACTCACTTCGCTTATTTTCCAGCATACAGGACATTTCGTTCCTTTTGCTTTTGTTGTTTGTGCTTTTATTTCAGAGTTTACCTTAAAAGAAATTCTAGCTTTTGATGTTATACATAGCTCAGAAAAATCTATGTTTTTGGTAATTTCTTCAAATTTTTGATCTAGATGAATATCTAAGTCTGCTTCTAAACTTGATCCAATTTCCTTATTAGCTCTTTTTTCCTCTATACTAATATTGCAGATATTTCTAATTTTTATTAACTCTTCCCATTTTTGATACAGTTTTTTGTTTTCAAAATTATTCGGAAAAATCAAAAATTTTTCTAAATGAATACTTTTATTGTCTTTATGTAATAATCTGTAAATTTCCTCGGTAGTAAAAGATAAAATTGGTGCAAACCATTTCAATAAGGAATTTAAAATTATATTTAGAAGTAATATTGTTGATTGCCTTTTATTTGAATCTATTGGATCACAATACAAAGTATCTTTTCTTATATCGAAATAAAATGCTGATAAATCTACAGTACAAAAATTAAGTAATTCTTTATACAAATTATGAAAATCATAATTTTCAAAATATTTTTTGAAATTTACATTTAACGAATACAATTTATGCAACATAAGTTGTTCAAGTTCCGGCAATTCAGTTAAATTAACTTCTTCAAAATTAATTTCTTTGAAATTATCATTTATGTTTCCAAGTAAATATCTAAAAGTATTTCTAATTTTTCTATATGAGTCTGAATGTTGATCTAGAATTGAATAGTCAATTCTAAGGTCCTCTGAATAATTAGATGATGCTACCCAAATTCTTAATATGTCTGCTCCATATTTTTTTAAAATATCTTCTGGAGCAATTACATTTCCTGAAGATTTCGACATTTTTAATCCTTTACCATCAACAACAAATCCATGAGATAAAATAGATTCAAACGGAGCTCTTCCCCTGGTTCCACATGACTCTAGTAATGATGAATGAAACCATCCCCGATGTTGATCGGATCCTTCTAAATACATTGATGCTGGCCACTTTAAGTCTTCTCTTTTTTCAAGAACAAATGTATGTGTGGATCCACTATCAAACCAAACTTCAACAATATCGCTCAACTTGTCATAATCTTCGGCTTTGTATTTGCTTCCCAAAAATCTTTGTGGGTCATCCGAAAACCAACAATCTGAACCTTCTATTTCATAAATAGAGGCAATATTCTCGTTTACCTCATCATCTAATAAAATTTCTTTAGTTTTTTTATTTACAAAAATTGGAAGAGGAACACCCCAAACTCTTTGTCTTGACACACACCAATCAGGTCTAGTTTCTATCATCGATTTTAATCTCTCTTTTCCTTTGCTAGGATAAAAGGTTGTATCATCGATTGCTTTTAATGCTTTGTCCCTCAGCTTATGGCTTTCCATTGATATAAACCATTGCGGTGTGGCTCTATGAACCAGTGGAGCTTTTGATCTCCAAGAATGCGGATAAGAATGTAATAGCTCACCATTTGATAATAATTTTTTTTGCTCTTTAAGTTTTTCAATAACTATTGGATTTGCTTTAAAAATATGAAGACCCTCAAATAGATTTACATGATTTGTATATTTCCCATCTCCATCAACTGTTTCGATAGCTTTAATTCCATTATTCAAACACAAATTAAAATCATCAGGACCATGACTAGGAGCACAGTGAACAATTCCTGTTCCTTGCTCAGTCGTCACAAACCTTGCTTCTAACATTGGAATGTCATAATCATAACCTAAATCTAAAAAAGGATGCTTACAAATCGTGTCTTTTAATTTTTTTCCTTTGAATGTTATAATTTTTTTATAATTTTTTATTTTACATTCATCAATCACTGACTTCAGTAAAGCTTTGGCAACTATAATTTTTCTATTTTTAAAGTCACCATCGTCATTTAATTGTAAAAGAACATAATCAAGAGATTCATTGTAAGCTAATGCTCTATTAGCTGGAATCGTCCAAGGAGTTGTGGTCCAAATAATTATCTCACTTCCCTCAAGGTCTTTTAAGTTAGATGTTTTAATAGGGAAAGAAGTATAAATAGTATCTGATTTATGATCTTGGTATTCAACTTCAGCGTCTGCTAAAGCAGTTTTTTCAACAGTAGACCATAATACTGGTTTAAAACCTCTATATAAACTTCCCTCCTTTAAAAACTTACCAAGCTCTCTCACAATTTGAGCCTCTGCATCGAAACTCATAGTCGAATAATAATTTTCCCAATCACCTACAACACCTAAACGTTTAAATTGTCTTTTATGCACTTCAATCCATTTTTCTGCAAATGATCTACATTCTTTTCTAAATTCTACTATTGGGACTTCGTTTTTATTTTTTTTATTTTTTTTATATTGTTCTTCTATTTTCCATTCAATTGGCAAGCCATGACAATCCCACCCTGGAACATAAATAGAGTCTTTGCCATCCATTTGATGAAATTTTACAATGATATCTTTTAAAATTTTATTCAAAGCAGTTCCCATATGAATATTTCCATTTGCATATGGTGGGCCATCATGGAGTACAAATTTTTCTTTTCCTTTGCTTGAATTTCTTAATTCTTTATAAAGATTAATCTTCTGCCAATATTCTATAATTTCTGGCTCCTTTACGGGCAAATTAGCTTTCATTGAAAAGGCTGTTTTTGGAAGGTTTATTTGTGTATTACTCATTTAGTTTTTTTTGCAATATTTAAATCTTTTTTAATTTGAGACTTTAATTGATTAACATTTTTAAATTTTTTTTCTTCTCTAATAAACTTTAAAAACTCTACTGATAAGAGTTTATTATAAAGATTTCCAGAATAATTAAATAAATGAACCTCTAATAAGATTTTTTTTTGATTAAATGTTGGTCTATATCCAAGATTTGCTATTCCTCTTAAATATTTAGAATTATTAGATCTCAATACTTTTACAGCATAAACACCTGGTTTTGCCAAAACATAGTCTTGAATATCTATGTTGCAAGTTGGAAAACCAATTTTTTTACCAACTTGTCTTCCCTTCTTTACAACTCCATTAATTGTCCAATTTCTATTTAAAAGCTTATTTGCTTTTTCTAAATATCCTTTTTCTAAAAAACTTCTTATTAATGTTGATGAAATTATTTTATGTTGTTTAATTAATGGTTGTGGTTTTACTACTTTAAAATTAAATTTTTTTTCGTTTTTAATTAATAAATTAACATTTCCTTCTCTTTTATTACCAAATCTAAAATTATTACTAACAAATATAAATTTTGATTTTAATTTTTTATTTAATATTTCTTTGATAAAATTAATTGACTTTGTTTTAGAAAATTTTTCATCAAATTTTTTAGTTATAATAAAATCTACGTTGAGTTTGCTAAGTAATGCGATTTTTTGATTAATACTAGTTATTCTAAAGTTTTTAAGTAATTTATTAAAAAACATTTTTGGCATAGGATCAAAATTAACGACTCCAATTTTTATGTTATATTTTTTTTTATATAATTTTGCTAATTTAAATAATTTTTGATGTCCCAGATGTACACCATCAAAATTTCCAATTAAAATTAATGAATTTTTATGATTTTTTTTTATATTAAAATTTTTATATAATTTCACCATCTAAGATCTGACTGAGTATAATTTACAACTGTTTCATATTCTTTTGAAACCTCTAAAATACCTTTGTTAAATATTTCTAATTTATGGATGCCATTGGAAATTAATAAAGAGTCGTAATTCAATAAATTAGCACCCTTAATATCCGTATTTAAATTATCTCCTATAGCTAATGTTCTTTTCTTAAAATTATCAATCGATTGATTATATACCTCTGCATATGGTTTCCCAAAGTATACTACCTTTCCACCCATTTTTTCAAAAACCATAGCAACAGAGCCTGCACATAATTCTCTGACATTTCCTCGATCGACAATCAAATCAGGATTTGTACAGATCATTTCTTTATGAGTATGACTCTCGAGTAAAGTTCTATAATAATTTAAATCTTTGTTATGATTATCAAATAAACCTGTACATAATAAATATTCACTTTCATCTAGATCATTTGATTTGTTTTTTTTAAAAGGATTGAATAAATCAAAGTCTCTTGGGGGTCCGATATGAAAAAATTTTTTGGATAAATGTGATTTTTTTAAATAATTAAGTGCAGCCTCTCCTGATGTAAAAACATGATTTCTTAACTCTTCATCCATTCCCATTTTTTCCAAAAAATTTTTTACAGTTTCATTTGGTCTAGGTGCATTGGTTAACAAAACTAAATCTTTATTGTTTTTTTTAAGCTCCTTAAGAGCGCTGATCGCACCCTCATAAAGTTTAATGCCATTATGAACTACGCCCCATAAATCTATATAAAATAGATCATAATTATGGACTATTGAACTAAGGCCATCTGAATCTATATTTTTAGTCATTATTTAAGGTATAAACCATAAAATCCTTAATTTACTAGCATTATTAACATCTAATCGAATATCTAATCTTGAAATAGGCAGCGTAATATCTATATGAAGACCATATTTATATAGAATTATAAAGGAGATTTATGAAGTTTAAACCGTTACATGACAGAGTGTTAATTGAAGTTTTAGACAGTAGTGAAAAAACTGCTGGTGGAATTATCATCCCAGATACTGCCCAAGAAAAACCGCAAGAAGGAAAAGTAGTCGCTATTGGTGGTGGTGCAAAAACAGAAGATGGAAAATTAATTCCAATGGACGTTAAAGTTGGCGACAAAGTTTTATTTGGCAAATGGTCAGGTACTGAAGTCAAAATTGATGGTAAAGAATACAGCATAATGAAAGAGTCTGACATTATGGGTATTTCAGGTAAGTAACTTAATTTAAAGGAGAAAGCAAAATGGCAAAACTAATTAAATTTGACGCGGAAGCAAGAGCGGCAATGATGAGGGGTGTAAATGTTTTAGCTGATACAGTTAAAGTCACTTTAGGCCCTAAAGGACGAAATGTTGTAATGGATAAATCTTATGGTGCCCCAAGGATTACTAAAGACGGTGTATCAGTTGCAAAAGAAATTGATCTTGATGACAAGTTTGAAAACATGGGCGCTCAAATGGTTAAAGAGGTTGCTAGCAAAACTAATGAAGAGGCTGGAGACGGAACAACCACTGCAACTATTTTAGCCCAAGCAATTGTAACTGAAGGTGTTAAATATGTTACTGCTGGAATGAATCCAATGGATGTCAAAAGAGGAATCGACTCTGCTGTAGAAGCTGTAAAAGAAAACCTTATTTCATCTGCTAAAAAAGTTAAAGATAGTGATGAAATAGCTCAAGTTGGAACAATTTCATCTAATGGTGATAAAGAAATTGGTTCAATGATTGCTAAAGCGATGCAAAAAGTTGGTAACGAAGGTGTTATTACTGTCGAAGAAGCTAAAGGTATTGATACTGAGTTAGATGTTGTTGAGGGTATGCAGTTTGATAGAGGTTACTTATCACCATACTTTATTACTAATAGTGATAAGATGACTACAGAGTTAGATAATCCTTATATTTTGCTTCATGAAAGTAAATTGACAAACTTACAACCAATGGTTCCTCTTTTGGAGGCAGTTGTTCAGTCTGGTAGACCATTAATGATTATTTCTGAGGATGTTGAAGGCGAAGCTTTAGCAACTTTGGTAGTTAACAAATTAAGAGGTGGATTAAAAGTTGTAGCTGTAAAAGCTCCAGGTTTTGGTGATAGAAGAAAAGCAATGCTTGAAGATATTGCTATTCTAACTGGTGGACAAGTAATTTCTCAAGATTT
Source organism: uncultured Pelagibacteraceae bacterium (assembly GCA_902526115.1). Classification (GTDB taxonomy): domain Bacteria; phylum Pseudomonadota; class Alphaproteobacteria; order Pelagibacterales; family Pelagibacteraceae; genus Pelagibacter. The sequence continues at coordinate 9,400 of CABZJV010000010.1, read as the reverse complement.
AGGAATTAAACTTGAAAACGTTAAACTTGAAGATCTTGGTTCTTGTAAGAAAATTAAAGTAGATAAAGACAACAGTACCATTGTAAGTGGTAGTGGTAAAAAATCTGATATAGAGGCAAGATGTGGATCTATTAAACAACAAGTTGACGAAACAACTTCTGATTATGATAGAGAAAAACTTCAAGAAAGGCTTGCTAAACTTGCAGGTGGAGTTGCAGTTATTAAGGTTGGTGGTGCAACCGAAGTTGAAGTTAAAGAGAGAAAAGACAGAGTTGAAGATGCTTTAAACGCAACGAGAGCTGCTGTTGAGGAAGGTATTGTAACTGGTGGTGGATGTGCGCTTCTTTACGCTGCTCAAGACCTTGAAAAAGTTAAAGCTAAAGGAGATGATCAAAAAGCTGGCGTTGAGCTTGTAAGAAAAGCTTTAGAAGCTCCTATTAGACAAATTACTAAAAATGCTGGTGTAGACGGTTCAGTAGTAGTAGGTAAATTGTTAGAGCAAAAGAAAAAAACTCACGGATATGATGCACAGAGTGAAGAATATTGTGATATGTTTGCTAAAGGTATTATTGATCCAGTGAAAGTTGTAAGAACAGCTCTACAAGACGCTGCATCAATTTCTGGATTATTAGTAACTACAGAAGCAATGATTGCTGACAAACCAGAAGAAAAAGATGCTGGTGGTGGAATGCCTGCTGGTATGCCTGGTGGCATGGGCGGTATGGGCGGTATGGGCGGCATGGGAATGTAATCCCGCTCAAATACAAAATTTAAAAAGGCCATCATAAGATGGCCTTTTTTTTGGGTAGAATAATTATATGTCAAAAAGATATAGTGGAAAATCGTTTAAAGACTCTAGTATTAAAAAAAAAGCAAAATTAAGTTTTAAAGAAAAAAGAAAACTTAAAAAAGAAAAGCAAAAAAAAGCAAATTAAACATCAAATTTAATAAAATCTTCAATAAACATTAGTTTTTTTTAAGTTTTAAAAAATAATTAAATAGGTATAAGAACCACATTTTATGAACAAGGATATAAGAAACATCACTATCATAGCCCATGTAGATCACGGCAAAACTACTTTGATTGATAATTTAATGAAGCAAAGTGGATCATTTAGAGAAAACGAAGTGGTTGACGAAAGATTGATGGACTCTGGTGAACTTGAGAAGGAAAGAGGAATTACAATATTAGCAAAACCTGCCTCTATTAATTGGAAAGATACAAGAATAAATATAATAGATACTCCAGGTCACAGAGATTTTGCTGCAGAAGTTGAAAGAGTTTTAAGTATGGCTGATGGTGCGCTACTACTTATAGATTCAGCTGAAGGAGTAATGCCTCAAACAAAGTTTGTATTATCTAAAGCTTTAAAACAAGGTCTTAAACCAATTGTTGTTATTAACAAACTTGATAAAGCTGATCAAAGAGCAAATGAAGTATTGGATGAAACATTTGATTTATTTGTAAGCTTAGATGCAAATGAAGAGCAATTAGATTTCCCTGTTTTGTACGCAAGTGGTAGATCTGGTTGGGCAGACACTGAAGTGGAAGGTCCTAGAGAAAATTTAAATCCATTGCTTGATTTAATTCTTGAACATGTAAAACCAAAAAAATTTGAAAAAGAAAAACCTTTTGCAATGTTATCTACACTGCTCTATGCGGATAGTTTTTTAGGAAGAAGTTTAGTTGGTAAAATTACTCAAGGAACTGCCAAGGCTAATCAATCAATAAAAGCGATAAATTTAAAAGGTGAAAAAGTTGATGAAGGAAAACTTACTAAAATTTTCAGATATGAGGGAACAAAAAAAGTGCCAATTGAAGTTGGTGAGGCTGGGGATATTGTTGTAATAGCTGGATTAGAAAAAGCTAATGTTGCAGATACTATTTGTGATTTAGATGTAAATGAGCCTATCTCAGCAACACCAATAGATCCGCCTACGATGTCTATAACTATAACAGTCAATACATCTCCCCTTGCAGGAAAAGAAGGTAAAAAACTTACAAGCACTCAAATTAGAGACCGACTACTTGAAGAAGCTCAAAATAATGTTGGAATTAATTTTTCTGAAAACAATAGTAATGACTCTTTTGTTGTTAGTGGCAGAGGAGAGCTAATGTTAGAAATTTTGCTTACCCAAATGAGACGTGAAGGATTTGAAATGACAGTCAGTCCACCTAAAGTTTTATATCAAACAGATGAAAGTGGAAAAAAACTTGAGCCCATTGAAGAAATTACTATGGATTTAGATGAAGAATATTCCTCAAAAGTAATAGACTCCATGAACAGAAGAAAAGGCAAGTTAATAGATTTAAAAGATACCGGTAAAGATAAAAAAAGACTTATTTTTCATGCTCCGACAAGAGGATTAATGGGTTACACAAGTAGATTTTTAACTCTTACTAAAGGGAACGGAGTTATTAATAGAATATTTCATGGCTATGGGCCTTTTGAAGGTGAAATGGAAGGAAGAAGAAATGGAGCTTTAATAGCAATGGAACAAGGAAAAGCTGTTGCTTTTGCTATATTTAATTTACAGGCCAGAGGAGAGATGTTCGTAACACATAACGACCCAGTATACCCTGGAATGATAGTTGGATTGTCTCCAAAACCAGGCGACATGATAATAAATGTAATGAAGGGAAAAAAATTAACAAATATGAGAACACAGGGAACAGACGAAAATGTTGTTCTCACTCCAGTAAGAAAAATGTCAATAGCAGAACAATTAAGTATGCTTAATACAGACGAAGCATTAGAAATTACTCCTGAGTCTTGCAGATTAAGAAAATCTATTCTTGATCCACATGATAGGAAGAAAAGTGAAAAATCTGGTGCAGCAGCCTAACTAAAAATTTTATTAACAATAAACAATCCAAAAGCAACACAGGGTCCAATCCCAAAAGCAAAAATTAAAGTTCCAGCACCTACTGTTCCACCTAAATACCATCCAGCTATTACAACAGAAATTTCTAAACACGCTCTTACTAAAGCAATAGGTAAGTTTGTAATTTTTGTTAAACCAGTCATTAGTCCATCTCTTGGACCTGGGCCTAGATTTGCCACTAAATAAATACCACTGCCTATACCAACTAATATTACTGAAAATATTGCCAATAAATATTTCAATATGGCAGAAGAAGGAGCGTCAAAAAAATATAAAGTAACATCAATCATTCCAGAAATAATAATTATATTAAAAATTGTTCCCAAGCCTGGTCTTTGTTTAAGAAATATCCATAAAAAAAGGACACTCACGCTAACTAGAAATGTTGCAGCACCAATAGACAATTCAGAATTTTTTGATATTCCCTCTGCAAGTACAGACCATGGAGAGTTTCCTGTTGTTGAAAGTATTAATAATCCCTCTCCTAACCCAAATATAATTAAACCTAAAATTAAAAAAAATGATGTTGAAAATTTTGGTTTAAAGTTAAAGCTTTTATCCGAGCTCCAATATACTTTAGGGATATTTTTAATAGATAAAAACATATTATACTGTTACTTATAAATTTATTAATACTTGCTTATAATGAAAAAGATCACTCTCAGCATCATATTTATTTTTATTTGTTTTACTTCATATGCTCATATTGGTCATTACAGTAACTATAAAAAAATTGAGATGGAGATTTTGAGAAACAATGAAATAATTGGTTACAATTATTATTTTTTTTCGAAAAAGGATAATGTAACTCTTGTTACTAATCAATTTAAATTTGATGTAAAACTTTTGGGAGCAACAATTTTTAAGGTAGAGGGCATTGGAGAAGAAAAATATTTAAAAGACCAAATGATTTCTTTCAATTCAAAAACTTTGCAGAATAAAAAAGAAAAATTTGTAAAATTAACTTTAAACAAAGAAACAAACAAATTCGATATTATAGGCTCCTCTTTCACTGGTGAAGTCTCTCTTGAAAATATAGTTGGCAACTGGTGGAGTCATAAAATATTACAAGCTAGTAGCCAAATAAGCCCCATATCAGGTAGTATAAAAGAGCAGATAGTTACCTTTGTTGGAAAAGAAAAAATTTTAATTAATGGTGATGAATACGAGACTGATCATTTTAAATTAACTTCCAAAGATATGTCACTTCCTAAAGACAAAAGATTAAATTTTGATATTTGGTTGGATAAAAAAACTTCTTTAATAGTGAAAGTTACTTATCAAAGAATGGGGAATTGGGAATATAGACTAAAAAATTATGAATAATTTATCTATTTATTTTCTTATAAAGATCGTTTGCACTTATCCATCCTGACTCAAATCTTGGTCCGTTAAACCAGTCAGCACATACACCTAAATTTAATTTAGAATTCCAATAACTTTTTAATTTTAAAGGGTTTGAATTTGAAGAATACATCCATCCATGATTTAATGAAAAAAGTAATTTTGTTCGCTTTATTCCTGTTAATTGAAAAAATTTATTAATCAAAATTTTAGAATTAATTTTTTTATTTACTTTATTTTGTTTTATTTTTTTATTTGCCCAATTAAAAGTACTTTGTAACGTCCAAAGATCAGTTTTACTCTTGAATCTTTTCTTGCTATTTTCATAACCAGCCCAACCTAAAATTTTATCATTGAATAAAAAACTACTTAAATTTAAATTAGTTTTTTTTATTTCTATTAAAACAGTGATATTGGCATCCATCTTAATTTTTTCTCTGATGAAAGAATTTTGAATATACTTTTTTGATAATTTTTTTAATTGAGGAAATGGACATGTTAAAATTAAATTTTCATAGGTCTTAATCAATCCATCGCTAAATGTTAAATTCCATTTTTTATTTGAAAAACTTATTTTTTTAAGCTCGCTATTAAAATTACACTTAATATCTTTTAATAGGTATTTGCTTATATCACTATTTCCTTTTGTTCCAATAATCTTAATGTGCTTTTTGTTTTCTTTTTTTTTGTCACTTAAAAAATTATGCTTTCCACCCCAAATTTTAAGTATTTTTTTTTTTATTAGTTTTTTAGTAAATCTCTTAAATTCTAAAGATTTTGGTGAAAAGTATTGAGCTCCATGGTCAAATCCTCTCTTTTCATCTAATCTTTTAAATGAAGATCTGCCACCAAGTCCTCTTGCCTTATCATACAAATCTATAGTGTGTTTTTTACTTAGAAGGTTAGCGATAGTTGCTCCAGAAATTCCTGAACCAATTACACAGAAACTACTCATTTACCAGCAACTGTCATGCCCTCAATCAACATGGTCGGAGAATTTGTTGAATACTCAAAATCTAAATCATTTGCTAAAAATATATTTTTAAACATATCCTTAAAATTTCCTGCAATAGTTATTTCATTTATAGGGTATCTAAATTCACCTTCCTCTACTAAAAATCCAGTCGCTCCAACAGAATAATCTCCAGTTACAAGATTGCTTCCATGACCTATTGTTTCAGTAATATAGATACACTTCGAGTTAATTTTTAACAATTCTTCATAACTTTGTTTTCCATTCTCAAAATACAGATTTGTAGTACCTCCACTTCTTCCATTTGATTGAAGGTTTAGCTTCCTACCATTATAGGAATCTACAAGATAATTTTTAAGCTCGCCCTCCTTTACTAAATTGAGAGTTTCAGATTTAACACCTTCTGAATCAAAATTTTTTGACCCTAAACCCTTAATTATATCTGGTTTGTCAATAATGTTGATAGAATTAGAAAATATTTGCTTATTTATTTGATCTTTAAGAAACGAAGTTCCTCTGGCAATTGCAGATGATGAGATTGCACTTGCAAAAGCGCTAAGCATACCTTTTGCTATTCTCTTATCAAATATTACACTTAATTTTTCACTTCCTATTTTTTTTGGACTTAGTTTTCTTATTGTCTGATGACTTGCAAGTTTACCAAGAGTCTGGGGATCTTTGATATCATCAAAATATCTTTTACTTGTATATTCATAATCTCTTTCCATGCTATTTTCATCTTTGGCAACAGCTACACACGATGCTGTAAATGAAGATGTCTTATAACCACTACAAAAACCATCGCTATTTGCTAAAATAAAATTAGATTTTTTTTCAGTAAAACTGGACTCAGTGTTTACTATTTTTTTATCCTCAGCTACTGTATTTTCTAATTCTTTTAAATATTGAATTTTTTTATCATTCTCAATGTGAGTATTGTCATAAATATTTAATTTTTTATGACTATCAGCAAGTAAATTTTTATCTGGTAAAGAATTAAACGCATCATCTGGAGTAATTTTAGTTGTTTCATAACATTTCTCTATAAGGGTATTTAAATTTTCATCTAATAAATTTGATGAAGAAATTGAAGATTTTTTCTTATCTATATAAATATCAATACTAAATGCTAATCCATCAGATCTATTGGACTCATCTAAGTTTTTATTTCTAAAATTAACTGTTTCAGATATAGAATGACCAATTGTAACACTAGCGTCTGTTGCTCCAATTTTCTTTGCAAGATCTAAACAATACGAAGCTTTATCTTTTAAAAAATCTTGATCTTTAATCATTGGTTAGAGTTTTGTTCCACCAACTGTCATTTTATCAATTAATATAGATGGCTGTGCCACACCAACAGGAACTCCTTGACCAGCTTTACCACATGTACCTATACCTGGGTCTAACATCATATCGTTACCAACCATTGAAACTTCTTTTAAAATTGAAGGGCCATCTCCAATTAATGTTGCTCCTTTTATTGGAGACCCAATTTTGCCGTTAACAATTTCATAAGCCTCTGTACAATTAAAAACAAATTTTCCTGACGTAATATCTACTTGTCCACCTCCAAAGCTAACAGCAAAAATACCTTTATCGACAGATTTGATCATCTCATCTTGAGTTTGTTTTCCACTTAACATCATTGTATTTCTCATTCTAGGTAAAACTACATGTCTATAGTTTTCTCTTCTACCTGAACCAGTTGATCTAGTATTCATTAATCGTGCGTTTAATCTGTCTTGCATAAAGTTTTTTAAAATTCCATTTTCAATTAAAACAGTTCTTTCGGTTGGTGTACCCTCGTCATCTATTGTAAGACTGCCTCTTCTGTTATTTATAGTACCATCATCAACAATTGTGACACCTTCACTTGCAACTTTCTCCCCCATTAGGTTATGAAATGCTGAAGTTTTTTTTCTATTAAAATCACCCTCAAGACCATGCCCTATAGCTTCATGGATTAATATTGCTGGCCAACCTGGTCCCAGAACTACTTGCATTTCACCAGCTGGGGCGGGTTTACTTTCTAAATTTACTGAAGCAATTCTAAAAGCTTCTTCACATACACTTTTCCAATTATCATTTTGTAAATAATCATCATAGGACTGTCTGCCCCCAATACCATATACGCCTGTTTCTTTTCTTCCATCTTTTTCGAGCATTACAGAAACGTTAAATCTAATTAGTGGTCTGATATCTGTAATTGCCTCACCGCCCGATCTGATTATTTCAATTGACTTATGTTCTCCTAAAAAATTTGCTGTAACCTGTTTTACCGCTCTATCTTTTTTTCTTAAATACTCGTTCACTTTGTTCAAAACTTCTAGCTTAGAATTTAAAGTTTTTTGTTCTATTGGATTTATATCATTATAAAATTTTTTGTTAGACTTTGGTATTTCGTTATTATAAGTGCCTTTGATTGATTTAAGAGTTGACTGAAGATTTTTAGCTGAACTATTTAGAGAGTCTTTTGATATTTCATTTGAATATGAATATGCGACAACTTCATTAGATACTGCTCTAAATCCAAATCCTAGATCAGAACTATAGTTTGAGCTCTTAATCTTATTATCATCTAAAACGACTGACTCTGATTGTGAATCCTCTAAATACAATTCTCCATCGTCGCAGTTTTTTAAAGTATCTGAAACTATGTTTTCAGCATCTTTTCTTGCTAAGTCAGATTTGTCGAAAAAATTACTCATGAGGATTACATAAAGGTTTATTATTACTTTTCAACTGCTCTTTTAACACATGTACAAAAATCTCTAAAAAGATAAATATTAAAATATGAAAGTTTATTTCAACAATTCCTGTAAAATTTGTAGATCTGAAATAAACCTATACAAAAAAGAAAAAATAGAAGAAATAGATTGGATCGATATTACTAACAATGAACAAGCAGAAATAGAGACTAATAAAGATGAAAAGCAGCTTTTAAGAAGATTACATGTAAAGGAAGATGACAAGGTTTTAGAAGGAGCTGAAGCTTTTTTATATGTTTGGAATAAAATACCTAAGTATAGATTTTTATATAAGTTTTTTAAACTTCCTATTATTTTTACAATTTTTAATTATGGGTATGAAATTATTGCTTATTTTCTATATCTCAAAAATAAAAAACAATTAAAAAATTAAGCTAAAAAAAATATCATTATTTCGCTTAACAAAGACATTGAAAGCATAAACATAACTAACACAATTGAGTACATCAGAGTAATTATTCTATTTCTTTTTCTTCTTAATTTTACAAACTCTTTATCGTCTAAATCTGAATAGTCTCTTACTCCAATTACAGGATAGTCATAACTCCATCTCCAGGTTGATTGTCCTAATCTTGGATCTAGACTATTAAAATATCTTATCCATGAAAGAACGTAACTTAAAATTACGAAGAGAGTAACCATTAAAATTATTCCAAGAAACATTATAGATATTACTAAATAAATTTAGTTAAATTAATTAACATTTTTGGCTCTTTTTCGGGATATTAGATTGGTTAAGGAGTCTACCATAATGTCAGATGCCCTAAAAATTTCATTATTTTTAAATTCATGTGACATATTTTTTTCAGGATTTGTTTTATCTTCAATCACTATACCTTCGTCTGGCGAATTATTTTTAATATATATCAATAATAACCATTCATCATCAGATGCTTCATCCCATTTAACAAATATCTCACCTGTCTCAAATCTTCTATCTATGCATCTAAAAATTGACATATCTCTTGTTATGTATCTTTTATTTAATTGAAACACTAAACTACTCGCGCTTCTATAAAAACTTTCCAAAGAAAATTCTATTTTTTGTCTTCCAATAGTGTATTCTTTTTCTTTTTTAAGAAGTGTTTCTCTATCTTCGTCTCCTTGAATTTTTACTCCAAGAGCCTCTACCCTTTCTCTAATTTTTTGATCACGTATAATTCGATATTTCTCTTTTAATTTTTCTATTCTTTGTTGGAGACCTGCATAATCTTCCCTTTTCTCTTTTAAGGAAATTTTTTCAAGTTTTTCTAATTCTTTAACTTCTCTAACCCTAAATTTTTCAATCTGTTTATCTAATCTTAATTTTTGTAAAAATTTTTTTTGTTTATCGGCCTGTTCAATTCTTAATAATGCTTGCTCTTTTCGTAAGAATAATTTTATATCTTTTGTTCTTTGTTTTTCAATTTTTATTTCTTCTTTTAGT
>CABZJV010000009.1 GCA_902526115.1 uncultured Pelagibacteraceae bacterium | reverse complement strand
AATTATATTTATTTTTAGAGCTATGCCTGGACCTGGACCAGGATTAACTTGGTTTGAAATTGACATTTTAGAATTTAACGAACAATTTTTTTCAATATTATCTCTGTTGGCCTCAATATTAACTTTAGCCGGTATAGTATTGTTGAGACCATTTATGGCTAACAATTCTATCGCTAAAATTATAGTGGTGTTAAGTGTAGCTGGTGCAATTTTATTTTTACCAAGTGTTGGAATGTACTACGGTTTTCATAATTGGACATCTTCATTGACGGGTGGAATTGTTGATGCAAAATTTATTGCATTAATTAATACTGCTTTAGAATCTCCTTTAGGCCAAGTATCAATGATACCTTTGTTAGCTTGGATCGCTAAAAATGCACCTTCTCATTTAAAAGCAACATTTTTTGCAGTTTTTGCCTCTTTTACTAACCTTGCATTATCAGCAAGTGCATTAGGAACAAAATATTTAAATGAAATATTTACAGTTACAAGGGAAGTAAAAGATAAAGTTACAAGTGAAATCCAAACATCAGCTGATTACTCTGAACTTGGAATTTTATTAATTGTTGTGACACTTTTGACATTAATTCTCCCAATATTTTTTGTAATTATTATAAATAAGAGTAAATATAAAACATCAGAATAATTATTTCTTAAAATGAAAAATATTTTTAAAATACTAACTTTTCTTTTGATCTTTATTTCTTATTCAAATGCTGAATTACTTAATCCAAATAGTAATATAAAACCAAAAGAAGTAGTAAAAATTCAGCTAAGTGGACTGCAGCAAAATGATCTTGAATTTAAGGATAGTGGCATTGAACAGACATGGAATTTTGCACACCCCAACAATAAGAAAGTCACTGGACCTCTTAATAATTTTAAAATGATGATTAAAGGTCCTTCTTATCAAATGATGATTGATCACCTAAGTCACACAATAACCGAGGTTGGAAGTAGTAATAAATGGGCTCAATTTGAAGTGATAATACTTGATAAAAATAAAATTTATCACAAATTTAATTGGCAAGTTGAAAAGTATACTATGGATGGAAATTTAAAAGATTGTTGGCTAACTACAATGGTATCAAGTCCAATCCCTCTTGGAAGCTCAATTTGATTATTAAGATACATTTTTGTTTCGTATTTAACAAAAATTTAGTAAAAATCGCTCAATGAAAACAAAAACTAAAGTTGTAGTAGTTGGTGGTGGGGTTGTAGGAGTTAGTGCTCTCTATCATTTAGCAAAAAAAGGTTGGTCCGATGTCGTCTTAGTTGAAAGAAAAGAATTAACATCAGGATCTACTTGGCATGCAGCTGGCCTATTGCCTTTATTTAATATGAGTTACTCAGTGGGACAACTTCATAAATATGCTGTTGATCTATATAAAACTTTAGAGGAAGAGACAGGAAAAAACGTAGGATTCAGTGTCGTATCAAATATTCGATTAGCCAGCACAAAAGATAGAATGGATGAGTATCATCAATATGCAGGTGTAGCACAAACAATAGGTGTTGACGTAAAATTTTTAAAACCAGATCAAGTAAAAGAAATTTGGCCTCTATGTAATACAGATGATTTGGTTGGAGCAATTCAACATCCTGAAGATGGATATATTCAGCCTGCTGATTTAACACAAGCAATGGCGACTGGGGCAAGGAATAGAGGAGCAGAAATTTATAGAAATACAGCTGTAATAGGAATTAAACAAACTAAAGATGGCTGGGTTGTAGAAACAGATAAAGGATCTATAGAATGTGAGCATGTAATTTCATGTTCTGGAAATTTTGCAAGACAAACTGGTGAGATGGTTGGTTTAGATATACCGGTTATTCCAGTTGAGCATCAATATATTGTAACAGAACCACACCCGGAGATACAGAAAAGAAAAAAAGAGGGTCTTCCAGAAATGGGAGTTTTAAGAGATAGTGATAGTCGATGGTATATGAGAGAAGAAGCAGGCGGATTAATATTAGGACCTTATGAAGATGGAGCTCCAGCTTGTTATGTTGAGGGTCCATCAAAAAATTCTGAGTACGAGTTGTTTCAAGAAGATCTTGATAGACTAGCTCCTCATATAGAAGGGGCAATTCATCGTGTACCAGCATTCGGTGAGGTTGGTGTAAAAAAAGTTTATAATGGTGCAATTTGTTATACTCCTGATGGAAATCCAATAGTTGGTCCAGCATGGGGATTAAAAAATTTTTGGATTAATGAAGGTCATAGTTTTGGAATAACTGCAGCAGGTGGAGCTGGTTGGCAATTAGCAGAGTGGATTGTAGATGGCGAACCTACTATTGATATGCTTGGAGTTGAGCCAAGACGTTATGGAAATTACGCAACTAAATCTTACTTAAAAGCCAAAAATGAAGAAGCATATAGTCATGTATTTATAACTCATTATCCAGATGAAGAGAGACCAGCAGCTCGTCCATTAAGAACAGCACCTTGTTACGAAAGAATGAAAAATTTAGGTGCAGTCTTTGGACAAAAATTTGGTTGGGAAAGACCTAACTTTTTTGCAACAGATGGAATGGAACAAAAAGATGATTGGTCGTTTAGACGGTCTAAGTGGTTTGATGCTATCAAAAAAGAGTGTCAAAATGTTAAGCAAAATGTTGGTTTATTAGATATGACCGCGTTTGCAAAATGTAGAATAAGAGGACCTAAAGCTGAAGAATTTCTAGATTTCTTAGTAGCGAATAAATTACCTAAAAAAATTGGTAGAATAAATTTATGTCACGCGTTGAATACCAAAGGTGGTGTTCATTCTGAATTTACTATTATGAAAGAGGCTGAAAATTCTTACTATCTTGTTTCTGCAGGGGCAAATTTAAGATTAGATCATGATTGGATTCAAAAATGGATGCCAACCGATGGCTCAGTTATATTTGAAGATCTGACCAATAGTACAGGTGTACTAGTCGTTGCTGGTCCAAAAACTAGAGATTTAATGCAAAAAGTTTCTACAGACGATTTTTCGAATGAAAATTTTAAATGGCTAACAGCTAAAAAGGTAAATGTTGGTTACGCTCCAGTTAATGCGATGAGAGTAAATTTTGTTGGTGAACTAGGTTGGGAATTACATCATCCAATTGAGTATCAAAATCATATTTTCGATAAATTGATGGATGCAGGTAAGGATTTAGGAATTAAACCTTTTGGCATAAGAGCTATGAACAGTCTTAGATTAGAAAAATCATATAAACTAGTAGGTACTGAATTATCAATTGAATATTCACCTTACGAATCTGGTTTAGATAGATTTATTCATCCAAATAAAGGAAATTTTATTGGATTAGATGCATTAAACAAGTGGAGGGAGAGAGGATTTGATAACAAATTAGTAACTCTAGAAGTACATAATACTAAAGATGCAGATGTCTTGGGTAATAATCCTATATATAAAGATAGCAAGGTTGTTGGAAGAGCAACTGGAGGAGAGTTTGGTTTTAGATTGGATAAATCAATAGCATTAGCAATGGTTAAACCTGATTTTGCAAACGTGGGCGACAAATTACAAGTTGATATCTTGGGAGAAATGTATGACGCTACGGTATTAGAAGAAAGTCCATACGATACGGAAAATAATTTATTGAGAGCATAATGAAAATTTTAGTAGCTGTAAAAAGAGTAATTGATTATAACGTTCAAATTAGAGTTAAAGAGGACGGATCAGGTGTAGTCACTGATAACGTAAAAATGTCAACTAACCCACCAGATGATAATGCTATTGAGGAGGCAGTTAAAATTAAAGAGTCTGGTAAAGCAACAGAAATCGTTGCAGTAACCGTGGGTGAAGTGAAAGCTCAAGAAACAGTAAGGAAAGCTTTAGCAGTAGGGGCTGACAGAGGCATTCATGTAAAAACAGATAGTGTTTTAGAACCTTTGGCTGTTTCTAAAATTTTACAGAAAATTGTAGACAAAGAAAAACCAGATTTAGTTTTTATGGGCAAGCAAGCAATTGATGATGACTGCAATCAAACTGGACAAATGTTGAGTGCTTTATTGAATTGGCCACAAGCAACCTTTGCATCAAACATAGAAGTAAAAGATAATTCTTTAGAAGTTACAAGAGAAATTGATGAAGGTCTTGAAACTGTTGAGATCAATATCCCAGCTATAGTTACCTGTGATCTCAGACTAAATGAACCTAGATATGCATCATTACCAAATATTATGAAAGCTAAGAAGAAACCTATAGAAGAAATAAATGTTTCAGATTTAGGAATTGATATTACGGGGAGAATTGAGCAATTAAAAGTTGAGGAACCACCAAAAAGAAAAGCGGGGATAAAGGTAGCAAATGTTGCTGAACTAGTTCAAAAATTAAAAAATGAGGCAAAAGTTATATAATGGCAGTATTACTTATAGCAGAGCACAATAATAAAGAGTTAAGGCCTTTCACATTAAATGCTGCAACAGCCGCATCTCAAATTGATGATGAGGTTCATGCAGTCATAATTGGTCAAAATAGTGAGCCTGCTGCTAAAAAACTATCTGAATTACCAATAGTTAAAAAAGTAATTAGTATAGAAGCACCACATTATGAAAACTTTACAGCAGAAAACTTTGCACCAGTAATAATTAAACTCGCGGAAAATTATTCTCACATAATTTGTTCTGCAAATACATTTGGTAAAAACTTAATGCCAAGAATTGCCGCTCATCTAGATACTTCTCAAGTCAGCGATGTTATAAAAGTGATTTCACCTGATACTTTCATAAGACCTATTTATGCTGGAAATGCTTTTGCTACAGTGAAAACAAATGATGAAAAGAAATGCGTAACAATAAGACCCACATCTTTTGAACCTTGTGAAAGTTCTGGTGGAACCGCACCAATTGAAAAAGGTGAAGCAGCAGAAGAATTTTCAAATACAAAATTTATCAAGAGGGAAGAAATTAAATCTGATAGACCGGAACTAGGAACTGCAAGAATTGTTGTTTCAGGGGGTAGAGGGATGCAGAGTGGAGATAATTTTAAATTAATAACAGATGTTGCAGATAAACTAGGAGCAGCTATTGGTGCATCGAGAGCTGCAGTAGATGCAGGCTATATTAGTAATGACCATCAAGTTGGTCAAACAGGAAAAGTAGTTGTACCAGATTTATACATTGCGATTGGAATTTCAGGGGCAATCCAGCATTTAGCGGGAATGAAAGAAAGTAAAGTAATTGTCGCAATCAACAAAGACGGAGAGGCTCCAATATTTAGTGTTGCAGATTATGGCTTGGAGGCCGATTTATTTGAGGCACTTCCTCAGTTTATGGAAGAGCTGAACAAATTAAACACTATACAAAAATAATCCTTACAGTTAAAAACTAGATAATGACTAGGGAATCAATGGAATATGATGTTGTTATTGTTGGTGGTGGACCCTCAGGTCTCTCAACTGCAATAAAACTAAAACAGCTAGATCCAAATTTAAATATTTGTTTACTTGAGAAAGCATCAGAAATTGGAGCACATATTTTAAGTGGTAACGTTTTTGAAACACGTTCATTAGATGAATTATTACCTAATTGGAAAGAATTAAATTCACCTATAAAGACTAGAGTAACAAAAGAAAAATTTTTATTCTTAGGAAAAACAAAATCATTAAGCTGGCCAACTTGGTTGCTTCCTGCAGTTCAACAAAACCATAAAAATTATATTATTAGTTTAGCAAATTTATGTAGATGGCTTGCTGATCAAGCAGAAAACTTAGGTGTAGAAATTTTTCCAGGATTTCCAGCTAGCGAGGTTTTATATAATGATGATGGATCTGTAAAAGGAGTTGCCACTCAAGATATGGGTATAGATAAGGAAGGAAATAAAAAGGATAGTTTCGAACCAGGTATAGAACTTTTAGGAAAAGTAACAGTTTTTGCTGAGGGTTGCAGAGGACATCTTGGAAAAGAATTAATTCAAAAATTTGAGTTAAGTAAAGGGAAAGATCCTCAACAATATGGAATTGGGTTTAAAGAAATCTGGGAAATAGATGAAAAAAACCATGAAGAAGGTCTTGTAATGCATACTGCTGGATGGCCATTAGATAATAGCACTTACGGAGGAAGCTTTATGTATCATGCTGAAAATAAGCAGATCTTTTTAGGATATGTAATAGGTCTAGATTATAAAAACCCTCATTTATCTCCGTACGATGAATTTCAAAGATTTAAAACTCATCCAGCTATCAGAAAGATTGTAGAAGGTGGAAAAAGAATATCATATGGTGCAAGAGCTTTAATTGAAGGTGGTTTTCAGAGTTTACCTAAGATGTTTATGCCAGGAGCATTGCTAGTTGGATGTGATGCAGGAACTTTAAATATGCCGAAAATCAAAGGGTCTCACACCGCTATGAAAAGTGGAATGATAGCTGCCGAAACTATAAATGAGCATTTAAAAGAAAATAAAGATTTATCTATTTTTGAGCAAAAATTTAAAAATAGTTGGCTTTATAAAGAATTGTTTGAAGCAAGAAATGTAAAGCCTAGTTTTAGTTGGGGATTAATTTTAGGAATAATATTTACAGGAATTGACCAAATTTTATTTAGAGGAAAAATGCCTTTTACCCTTAAGCATAAGCACGCAGATCATGAAACTTTAAAACCAGCTAAAGATATGCCCAAAATAGATTATCCAAAATACGATAATATTTTAACTTTTGATAAAACAAGTTCAGTTTATTTGACAGGTACAAATCATGCAGATAATCAGCCTGTTCACCTAAAACTTAAAGATCCCAATCTACCAATTAATTATACTTTAGAAAAATTTGATGAACCTGCCCAAAGATACTGTCCAGCAGGGGTTTATGAAATCCAAAAAGAAGCTGAAGTAAACAAATTTGTAATTAATTCACAAAACTGTATTCATTGTAAGACTTGCGACATAAAAGAACCATCACAAAATATAATTTGGGTAACGCCTGAGGGTGGTGGCGGACCTAAATATGGAAATATGTAAATTACGATAAGTCTATTGCAAATTTTTTTAAAGTTTCGATAGGAACATATTTTAAAGTATTTTTATGTGTTCTCTTTAAAAAGATAGGACAAGCTTTATTAGCTTCAACAGCTCTTGCATACCAGCTAGCACATAAACACCAACCATCTCCATCTTTTAAACCAGGAAATCCAAATTCTGGATGGGGTGTAATTAAATCGTTACCTGCTTCTTTCATCCACTCTAAACATTCGGTTGTAACTTTAGCACAAACAGTATGTACTCCATGATCATTTTCATCTGTATTACAGCAACCATCTCTTAACCATCCAGTTAAAGGATCATTTGAACATTCTTCCAGATCTTCACCTAAAACATTTTTTTGCTTTTTTTCCATCTAAATCTTTGTAGGATTTGGTTGACCTCTATAAACTTCTTCAGGATCAAATTTTTTTTTATCCTCTAAAAATTTCATCTCAACTTGTCGACCATTTTCAATTGGACCTGTTGGGATAGATCTGTAAAAACAAGATCGATAACCAACGTGGCAGCTTGCACCATCTCCTATATCTACAGTTAACCAAATAGAGTCTTGATCATCATCAATTCTGATTTCAGTAACCTTTTGAGTAAAGCCACTAGTCTTACCTTTATGCCAAATAGCTTTTCTTGATCTACTAAAATAATGCGCCTCTTTAGTCTCAATTGTTTTTTTTAATGCTTCTACATTCATATAACCGTGCATTAGAATATCTTTTGTTTGGGAACACATAGTCACTACTGGAATTAGGCCATCATTATCAAATTTTGGTGATAAAAGATTTCCTTCCTCAATTTCATGGACATTTTCTCTTTTTTTGAACATATGCAGTGACTATTTAGCATAAATCTCACTATATTAAATATTTTAAAATTAAGTAATTACTGTATAAAAAGGCGCTATGAAATTAGTAAAAGATACCGACAATAAAATAATCGAAAATTCTGATGTTTCCGACAAGGAGGCTGAGCAAGCTTTTAGAACTATTTTAACCTGGTTAGGCGAAGATCCTAATAGGGAAGGCCTTTTAGAAACTCCAAAAAGAGTAATGAAGGCATACAAAGAATATTTTGGTGGATATAAAGTCGATCCAAATAAAATATTAGACAAAACTTTTGGAGATGTTGATGGTTATGACGATATGGTTATACAAAAAAATATTTCCGTTCAAAGTCATTGTGAGCATCATATGGCTCCAATTATTGGAAAAGCTCATGTTGCTTATATTCCAAAAGAAAGAGTTGTAGGTTTAAGTAAACTTGCTAGGGTTGTGGAAGTCTTTTCAAAAAGACTACAAACACAAGAAAGATTAACAATGCAAGTAGCAAAGACTTTAATGGAATCTTTAGATGCTAAAGGTGTAGCTGTAACAATAGATTCTACTCATCAGTGTATGACTATGAGAGGAATTAAAAAAGAAAATGCAACAACTGTAACAAATTATTACTTAGGTCAATTTAAAAATGACCTTAGTTACCAAAATAGATATTTAAGATTTATAAGTATACCAAAAGATTAAAGTGTCTGATCAATTCAAAGCATTAATCGTAGATCAAGATGGTGAAAATTTTACGAGAGAAGTTAAATCAATAGACAAAAGTTTTTTAAAACATGGAGATGTAACTGTTAAAGTAGATTATTCTGATTTAAATTTTAAAGATGGTATGATCCTTAAAAATGGCGGAAGATTAGTTAAAGAATTTCCACACATCCCAGGTATAGATTTTTCAGGAAAAGTCTTAGAAAGTGAGAACTCTAAGTTTAAAGAAGGTGATGAAGTAATTTTAACAGGTTTTAGAGTAGGTGAAATTTTTTATGGAGGTTACTCACAAGTAGCAAAAGTAAATGCAGAATTTTTAGTTAACAAACCTAACAGTTTAACAACTAAACAAGCAATGATTTTAGGAACAGCTGGCTTTACCTCATTAATGAGCGCCTTTGCAATTCAAGCAAGGGAAAGTATTTTATTAGGCGAGAGAGTTAATGATGTATTAGTAACTGGTGCTACAGGAGGAGTTGGGAGTATATCAATTATGGCTTTAACAAAATTAGGATATAATGTAACTGCAGTTACAGGAAAAGATTCGAAGTCAGATTATTTAAAGTCCTTAGGTGCTAAAAACATTGTAAATAGAGCTGAATTTGACAAAGATCCAAGACTTTTAGATAAAGGATTGTGGGATGGAGTAGTTGATACTGTGGGAGGAAAAATATTAGCAAACGCAATTGTTCAAACCAAACCCAATGGAATTGTAGCAGTTTGTGGTAATGCAAATAATAATGAACTAAACACAAGTGTAGTTCCATTTATGCTAAGAGGTATTAAGCTTTGGGGTATGGACTCTGCTAATTGCAGTATAAAGAGAAGAGAATTTATTTGGGGTGAGGCCTCAAAATTAATTGACTTTGATTTGTTAGAAAAATCAATTTTAATTGTAAGCTTAGAGGAGTTAATTGAAACTTATCCAAAAATTTTAAAAGGTGAAATTTCAGGAAGAGTTTTGGTTGATTTAAATAAATAATGGATTGGGATAAATTAAAAATTTTTCATGCTGTTGCTGAAGCGGGTAGCTTTACAAATGCGACTGTTAACTTAAACTTGAGTCAATCAGCAATTAGTAGACAAATACAAGCTTTAGAACAAGATTTAAAAGTACAATTATTTGAAAGACATGCAAGAGGACTCACGCTTACAGAAAACGGAGAATATGTTTATAAAACTGCACATGATGTAATTAGCAAACTTAAAGAAGTTGAAACATCTTTAAGTGACCAAAAAAGTAAACCTACAGGAAAATTAACTATTACAACTGTTAGAAGTTTCGGAACTCATTGGCTAACTCCAAGAATTAAGGAATTTATGACATTAAACCCTGAGATAGAAATAGAATTAGTTTTTGATGATAAGGAATTGGATTTAAGTACACGTCAAGCAGATATTGGAATTTTTATGAGAAGACCAAAGCAACTTAATTATATACAAAAAAAATTAGTAGATATTAAGTATTACATTTATGGATCAAATAAATATTTAGAAAAAAATGGGATGCCAAAAACAATTAATGATTTAAATAAGCATAAATTTATTTCATTTGGAAAAGGTGCACCCTCACCAGTTTATAATCCCGATTGGGCGTTAAAAATAGGCGTACATGATGGGAAAAAAAGAAAATCAATTATGAAAGTTAATAGTGTAAGCGGATTATTGTATGGTGTCGAGTCTGGTGTAGGACTAGCTGCATTACCGGAATATTTAGTATCTAGTTCAAGCAATATTATTAAAGTTCTCCCTAAAGTTGAGGGACCAATAACAGAAGCTCATTTCGTATATCCTCAATCTTTAAAAAATACTGCTAGAGTTCAAGCTTTTAGGAACTTCTTATTTAGTAAGATTGGTGATTGGAAATAATTCTTGAACACTAACATTTCCCTTTAATCATAAAAAATCAAAGAAAACTGCGACAAAATATGCGATTGATAATCATTCGCATTGAGAATAATTCTCATTCGCAAATAAACAATATAGAGGGAGATATGAGAAAAACATCAATTATAGCATTAATATTTACGCTGTTTGCATCAACTTTTGCCATTGCAAATGAGGTTAATATTTTTAATGCAAGACACTATAAAGCAGACGCTGATCTTTATGGAAAGTTTACCAAAGCAACAGGGATTAAAGTAAATTTAATTAATGGTAAATCAGGTGCTTTAGAGAAAAGAATCATTAGCGAAGGGGCAGATTCATCTGCTGACCTATACATCACGGCAGATGCCGGAAGATGTGGTGCCATGGATGCTAAAGGTCATCTTCAAAGTGGTTTATCGTCTAAAGCTATAAGAGCTGCTGTTCCAAAAAGCTTTAGAACTACTAAATGGGTTGGAATAGCAAAAAGAGCTAGAATAATTTATTATTCACCAGAAAGAGTTACTGGTGCTGAATTATCAGGAATGTCTTATGAAGGTCTAGCTGATCCTAAATGGAAAGGAAGATTAGTAATAAGAAAATCAAGCAATATATATAATAAATCACTTGTGGCTTCATTAATTGAAAATAATGGAAAAAAAGCTACAGCTGAATGGGCAAAAGGAGTCGTTGCAAATATGGCTAGAGACTCTAAAGGAAATGATAGAGCTCAGATAATGGCAGTAGCAGCCGGAGAAGCTGATATTGCAGTAGCTAACACTTACTATTTAGCTCTAATGTTATCTGGAAAAAAAGGTGCAGAGCAACAAGAAGCAGCTAAAAAAGTAAAAGCTTTCTTTCCTAATCAAAACGGTAGAGGAACGCATATGAATGTTAGTTGTGCAGCTTTAGTAAAAGGAGCACCAAATAAAGAAAATGCTATAAAACTTGTAGAGTTTTTATTAACTCCTGAGTCTCAAGAGCACTTTACTAACAATACATTTGAGTTTCCAATGATTGCGGGTGTTTCACCAAGTCCATTAGTAGTAAATAATTTAGGATTAGATTTTCAACAAGATATGGAAACTAAACTATCTTCTTATGGAAAAAATCAAGCAGCAGCATTAGAAGTAATGACTGCAGCAGGTTGGAAGTAATAAATAAGTGAAAAAGAATTTATTTAGTTTTGATACAAATAATTCTTCTGATACGAGCGGTTCACTAGTAGGTCAGATAACATGTGAACCATGCTCGTCAGAGTGTGAAAAAATCAAAAATAAAATAAATAATAGAAAATTATCTGAAATTGATAAAAGTGATATTGATCGTATTACAAAAGTTTTTGATATAAACAGATAATTTTTGGAAAGTGAACATAATTCAATAGTTTTTACCCTACTATTGATTATGTTCACTTATATTAAAAAGGGTAAAAGTGTATTCAAAAAAAATTAATTTTTGGTTTTTAAGTTCATTATTGATTTCGATTGTAGTCGCAATTCCAATAATAACAGTATTTACAAGCTTTTTTGAGGATACATCTAATTATTATCAAATCTTAAAAGACACTTTTTTATTCGAGTATATATTTAATTCTTTTACTTTATTAGTTTGCGTTTTAATTTTAACATTTATTTTAGGAACAAGCTCAGCATATTTAGTTTCATTTTATACATTTCCATTTAGTAACTTTTTTAAATGGGCCCTGATTTTATCTTTTGCTGTACCTCCTTATATTTATGCTTATTCGTTGACGGCTTTTTTTGAAAACTATGGAACATTATACTCAATTTTAAAAAATTTATTTGGAACTGGGGATTATAATCAACATATACCAAAATTTGACGGTTTTATTGGAGCAGTTCTTTCCCTCTCTTTTTCCTTATTTGCATATGTATATATTCTTTCAAGAGCTTCATTTCTTTATCAATCCCAAAACCTAATTGATTTAGGAAGAAATTTAGGATTTTCAAAATTAAAATCTTTTTATTCTTTGATTCTTCCTGCGGCAAGACCAGCAATTGTAACCGGCTTATCACTTGTTGCGATGGAAACATTAGCAGAATTTGGTGCTGTTGATTTTTTTTCAATCAATACTCTTACAACAGGAATTTATAATTCTTGGATTACTTTTGATGATTTGGCTTTTTCAAACAGAATATCTTTCTTTCTTTTAATATTTATATTTGCACTTTTTATTTTAGAAAATTTATCTAGAAAAAAAGCAAGATACCATTCTAATACAAAAGGTGGCTTTAAACAGAAAGAAAAAATACAACTTTCAGGCATTAAAGCTTTTAATTCATTTTTTATTTGTTTAATAATATTCTTTTTGAGTTTTTTATTTCCTCTAAGTCAAATGTTATATTGGACACTAAAATTTCCAGAAAACTTGTTTGATCTTAAAATTTTAACACTAACTCTAAATACTATTTATCTAGTATTTTTATCAAGCCTAGTTTTGATATTATTCTCTTTGATTTCAAATTATGGAAATAGAGTTTCAAAAAATAAATTTTTAAATATTTTATCCACCTTATCTATTTCTGGATATGCAATACCAGGTGTTATTTTGGCTGTAGCATTTATAACTTTTATAGCATGGTTTGATGAAAATATTATTCAAGCTTTGGGTTTTTTCTCTATTAAAAAAATGTTTATCGGCTCTATTCTTGGTTTAGTTTTAGTTTATTTCGTAAGATTTTATTCTTTAGCTTTCAATGGTATTAAGTCTGGTTATGAAAAGATCAATATATCTGTAGACGAAAGCTCATACCTTCTTGGCTATTCAAAACAAAAAACTTTTATGAATATTCATGTTCCTTATTTAAGAAATTCACTTCTTTTTGTAGTAATATTAATCTCTCTTGAAATAATAAGAGAGTTACCCATTACATTAATCTTAAGACCATTTAACTTTGAGACTTTTGCTACAACGGCATACATATCTGCCTCAGAAGATCTTCTGGAAGCTGCCGCAGCTCCAGCTTTATTCTTAATTTTAATTGCAACTATATGCATTATAATATCATCTAAGTATATATTAAGAGAAAATGAGTAAAAAATTTTTAGAAATAAAAAACGTTGACTTTAATATTGGTGGCAAAGCCAAAGTTAAAAATGCCTCTTTTGAAATCGAAAATGAGGGAGAAACTATATGTATTCTTGGTCCATCAGGCATTGGAAAAACAACAATTTTAAGAACAATAGCTGGATTAGAAAAAATTGATAAAGGTTCAATTACATTAAATGACAAATTATTATCATCTAAAATTGAACATATTGAACCTGAACATCGAAATATATCTTTAGCTTTTCAAGATAATAGCTTGTTTCCACATTACACAGTTGAAAGAAATATATTGTTAGGAGCTGAAAAAAATAAGGAAAAAAAAACACAAAAAATAAGTCTTAAAGAAATAATAAAATTACTTGATATTTCGAAAATACTTTCAAAATATCCACATGAAATAAGTGCAGGTGAAGCTCAAAGGGCCTCGTTGGCTAGATCCTTGTTAACACAGCCAGATCTTTTGTTGTTGGATGAGCCGTTATCAAATGTTGATCAAAGTTTTAAGGAAGAAATTCAAGTAGCATTAAAAAAAATATTAAGTAAATTAAAAATTACAACCATCGTAGTTACTCATGATTCATATGAGGCTTTTTACCTAGGAAACAAATGCGCCATTATACTAAATGGACAAATAAAACAGTTTGATAGTCCGTATAATGTTTATCATTTTCCAAATTCAATAGAGGTAGTCAATTTTTTAAATCGAGGTGTATTAGTACCTGCAGAAGTCACCAGCCCCAAGAGTCTTGTTAATGAGGATCTTGGAACAATTACTGGTAATTTTATTAAACCGTTTCCAATTGGCTCAAAAGTAAAACTTTTGATACAACCAGAAGACTTGCAGCACGATGATACAAGTAATCTTAAACTTGAAGTAGTTGATAGAAAATTTAGAGGTACAAGTTTTATTTATACGCTGAAGACATTAAGCAATATGTTAATACCTGTATTTGTACATTCTCATCATATACATCAGCATGAGGTTGATGAAAAATTTGGAATTAAAAGGCCAATTAATATTGATCATATTGTTTGTTTTTAATACAAACAAAAATGCTTTCGAAAAAACAACTATTTACTAAGGGTATGGTGGATGTTACTCCACATATGCTTTCTGTAATTCCATTTGGAATTATAACTGGAGCCATAGGTATTGATTTAGGTTTTAATCCTTACTTAGTTTATGGAATGTCAGTAATTATTTTCGGAGGGGCTTCGCAAATAGTTTTTTTACAATTGCTATCTGGTGGCGCATCTTCATTAGTTGCCGTAACATCTGTGGGGGTTATTAATTCTAGGCATTTATTATATGGAGCAGTTTTATCTGAATATTTGGAAAAACTATCTCTAATGAAGAAGCTTTTAATTTCTTATATTGTAGTAGACCAAGGTTTTGCTGAGTCTAATAAATTTTTTAAGCATAATAAAAAAGAACAATATTTACATTATCATTTAATTGGAACTGGTTGTACATTGTGGGTTTGTTGGCAAGTTGCAACACTTTCAGGAATTATATTAGGTTCATTTGTACCAGAGGAATTAGGATTAAAATTTGCTATCCCTTTAACTTTTATAGCAATTGTTGTTCAAGATTTAAAAAAAATTGACCATGTAATTGTAATGATTGTTAGCGGAATAAGCTCATTATTATTCTTTGATTTACCTTTTAAATCCTACATAATTATTTCTCCGATAGTTGCTTTATTTATTGCAGCACTCTTATTGAGGCTAAAAAAATGACATGGATAACAATAATAATTGCTGGAGTATTGACTTATTTTACAAGAATGACAATGATTGCTATTGTGAGAAGAGATTTATTAGGGGATCAAATTAAAGAAGTATTAACTTTTGTTCCTTCAGCGGTATTTCCTGCAATTATATTTCCTGCAATATTTCTTAATGATTATGGTGCTTATATAGAGCTATATGATCCAAAAATATTTGGAGCAATTATTGCAATTTTAGTTGGATATTTTTCAAAAAATGTTGTTGCAACAATTTTTTCTGGTCTTCTATCATACTGGATTATTATCTTCATTTTTTAAAAGAGTATGATTTTAAATTAGCATACTTCAATATACGCATACCTGTATTGTATTAATAAGTTTAGTAAAATTATCTAAAACATATATTTATATATTAGATCTTTAATTAAAAATTTAAATTAATTATCTCTCTCTTGTTATTTAACTCTTACCTCTCTAGATATAGAGGGGTAAGCTAAATGCTACCAAGCATTAAGTTCCTTGAAACATTTGTGTCTATCATTTTTGGTTTTGAAAGTTTTAAATTAGACATAATTTCAATATATTGATCTACACTATCTACTTGTAGTCTTGGATTAAATTTTTTTTCATTTCCAATTGTACTAGATTTTTTTCCATTATAGTCATGACCCGGGTAAAGAATTGTTTCTTCTGGTAGTTTTAAAAGTTTATTAAAAAGAGAATTATAAGCATCCTTTGAGCTTCCATTTTGAAAATCAGTTCTGCCTGTGCCGTTTATTAAAAGAGTATCACCTGAAAACAAATAGTTATTCATTAAAAAACTATAACTGTCGGAAGT
Organism: uncultured Pelagibacteraceae bacterium; assembly: GCA_902526115.1. GTDB lineage: Bacteria > Pseudomonadota > Alphaproteobacteria > Pelagibacterales > Pelagibacteraceae > Pelagibacter. Next base: position 19,361 of record CABZJV010000009.1, on the reverse strand, counting down.
ATGACCTGGAGTATATAATGCTTTAATTTTTAATTGATCAATTTCAATTGTTTCTTCATCTTTGAGTCGTATATCAACAGTTTCAGCAGGTGAATTTTCACCCATAACCGTTGAACAATTTGTATTATTTTTTAACTTAGAAGCTCCTGTTACATGATCGGCATGTATGTGAGTATCAATTACTTTAACAAGTTTGAGATCTAATTCTTTAAGGTGGTTAACATATTCATCAACATTTTCTTCTACTGGATCTATTATTAGAGCTTCGCGACCTTTTGCCGAAGCAATTAGGTAGGTATAAGTTGAGGATTTGGTATCGAAAAGTTGTCTAAAAAGCATATTTAATTATTATCAGATAATTATGAATTCTTCTACATTTGATTGGGCTTGTAAACACACCTGGACAAGAAGTGCAAAAAATACCGCATGGTGTTTACTTGGTTGTGCAATTGGTGATTTTGGAACTATATTATTTTTTCAATTAACAAAAATACCCTTTACTCTATTAGGTATAATGATTTTAGCGATTATAAATGGATTAATCACAAGTATAATATTAGAGACTATAATTTTAATACGTCAAGGTTTCTCATTTAATGGAGCAGTAAAGACAGCATCAGGAATGAGTTTAATTTCAATGCTTAGTATGGAAATTATGATGAATTCAACAGATTATATTTTAACTGGTGGTGCAATTCTAACTTGGTGGGTTGTACCTATTATGTTGATTGTAGGTTTTTTAACTCCATGGCCATATAATTACTGGAGATTAAAAAAGTTTGGAATTAATTGTCACTAGATATTTTAGAGAATTTTTTTTAATAAATTTTCGTTAAAAAATAGCTTATGAATTATGACAGCTGAAATATGCAGAGTGATTAAGGCTATAATTGTATAATTAGAAAATATATGAATGTTATAAAATTGATCGGCTAATTCAAAGTTATCTTGGATTTTAATTTCTTTAAAAAATATTACTAAAGTTTCGCCATTAAATAATTTTTTTAAAATACCTGAAATAGTTATTAATAAAATTGCCACATATAACAGAATATGGTTTAGCTTAGCTATAAATTTTTGACCTTTAAAAATACTTGGATCTAATTTTGGGGTAGGGTTAAAAATTTTATTTAGCAACCTAATAATGACTAAGTAAAATATTGATAATCCGATAACAATATGAATATTTTCTATACTTAATCTTTCTTCCCCAAAATCTAGATCAACCAAATAAAAACCAAGAGGTATTTGGATTAGTAGTAATAATGCACTAAGCCAATGTAACACCTTTGAAATAATACCATACTCTGTTAAGGTATTTTTAACATGCATGCCTCAGTAAAACATATAACGAGTTGCTTTGGTATAGTTTTGTTGTCTCTTTTTTTTATAGTATTTGAAACTCAAAGTTTTGCTGATCAATCTGTAGAGGAAATCATTAAAGGAAGAAAAGCTCTTTTTAGTAAGAATTATAGTACAGCAAAGCGAGTTCAAGCTTTATCATCAAATGGAGATTTTGACAGAGCAAAAGAATTGATGATTGAAATGAGTGAAAATTATAAAACATTGCTAGGATTATTTCCTGAAAACACCAAAGAGGGATTTAAGACAGAGTCTTTACCTATTATTTGGGAAGAGAAAGACGCTTTTAATGCTTTAATGCAAAAATCATCAGACAATATGATAAAACTGACTTCAGTGATTGAAGATAGTGACGATATTCGAGCTACTCTTCGAGAATTTATGTGGAGTAGTTGTAAGGCATGTCATAGCAAATACCGAATGCCTCATTAATTTTTTAAGCAGTGATTCCACATAAAGTAATAGATCATCTTGATGAATATATTAGTCAGGAAATCTATGTTCAAATAGCTGTAATTAAAGGTAAAGAAAAAATTTCAACTCAATTAGCCATAAATAAATACTTTAAAAGTAATCATTTTAGAGATTTAGCAGAAGGGCGACCTTATGATCATTTTATAGACGGACTGAGGGATAAATGTCTAGGAAAGTTAAAAAATTCGCCTATGAGAAATAAGAAAACTGATGATCCAACAATAATTGAATTACAAAATAAATTAAACAACCTAACTGGTGATGAATTAGATAATACATATTGGGAAATAGAAACTGGTGAATTCTTTACAGGAGAACAAATTAAAGAATTAGAGGAGAGGCGGAATAATTTAAAATCCAATTTAATAATTAATGAAAATTCAAAACAAGACTCAGTATTAAAGATAATTATAGGCTTTTGTGAAACTTATGAAAAATTATGTCAAAAAAAATATCCAGAAGCACCACTTCCACTAGAAATTTTAAAATCGGTTAATTAGGTTTTAAGGGTTCGCTCTCTAAGCTACAACCTAAAGAGCTCCCTTATATTGCCTCTTTGGCATTTAAATCCAAAAGGATTTTATTTTTTGTATGTTTTTGAAATATAAAGCTATTCAGCTAAGTGTCAGGTGGTGATAGTTTTAACATAATAACCTCCTTATAAAAAAGCTAATTATATTTTAAAGATTTTCAATTAATTTATTTTAATTTTTTAGAAATAAATTTCTTGAATACAACCTACCGCTTTAGTAGATTCTCGATATCATAATTAAACTCATTAAAAATCTTTATAAAAAACAAAAACTTCTAACCTAGTGGGAGTCTCTTGGAATACCTTTTGTAGACGAAACTTTTAAAAATTTTCCACGAGAATTAATGCAAGCTCCATCTTCGAGTTGGCCTACTGTATCTCTAAAAATCTCTTGCCAAGGTGTTTGATTATTAAATTTAAATATTTTTCTTTTTTTTCTCCTAATCTTAAATTCAGATTGTGGAATTAATAAATCGACTCTTCTTTTATTTAAATCTATTTTAATTTGATCACCTGTTTTTACTATACCTAGATCTCCACCTACCGCGGATTCAGGAGAAACATGAAGTATTGATGGACTTGCTGATGTACCACTTTGTCTACCGTCACCTAATGTTGGTAGAGTATTAATACCTTTTTTTAACAATCGATCTGGTGGCTGCATATTAATTACCTCAGCAGATCCAGGATATCCAACTGGTCCACAACCTCTTACTATTAAAATAGAATTTTCATCAATATGTAATTTTTTACTGTTTAATCTTTTATGGTAATCTTCAGGTCCCTCAAAAACTATTGCGTTTGCGATAAAAACGTTAGGTTTTTTTGGGTCAGAAAGATATCTGTCTTTAAATTCCTTACTAATAACAGATGTTTTCATTATGGCCGTTGAGAAAAAATTACTACGCAAGACTAAAAAACCAGCTTTATCAGCAAGAGAATTTTCAAATTTTTTAATCACTTTAGGGTCAGTTTTTATTTTCTTTCTTAAATTTTGACCAATTTTTTTTCCAGTTACGGTTATCAAATTTGTGTGAATTTTATTATTTTTAATCAACTCTTTCATAACAGCTGGAACACCGCCAGATCTAAAAAAACTTTCCATTAAATACTCACCCGCAGGCTGACAATTGACTAACAGAGGAATTTTATGACCTAATTTTTGCCAATCAGACAAATGAAATTTGATACCCATATGTTTGGCAATAGCGCTTAAATGTGGAGTGCAGTTGCTTGAACCTCCTATTGCACTTGCAACAACAACTGCGTTTTCAAATGCTTTTCGTGTCATAATCTTTGAAGGTGTTAAGTTTTCATGAACCATACCTACAATTCTTTTTCCAGTTTCATATGAAATTTTCTCTCTTTCTTTATAAGGGGCAGGTATTACTGCACACCCTGGCAATGACATCCCTAACGCCTCTGCAACAGAGTTCATGGAAGAAGCAGTACCCATAGTATTACAATGTCCAACACTAGGTGCCGATGAAGCTGCCATATCCATAAATTCATCATAGTTAATTTCACCTTTCGCCATTAACTTTCTAGCTTCCCATATGATTGTTCCAGATCCAGCTAACTTACCTTTATAAAATCCATCAAGCATAGGACCTCCAGAAAGAACGATTGATGGAATATTAACTGTAGCTGCAGCCATTAATGCAGCAGGTGTAGTTTTATCACATCCTGTAGTTAAAATTACACCATCAATTGGATATCCATATAAAACTTCTACTAACGATAGATAAGATAAATTCCTATCTAACATTGCAGTAGGTCTTTTACCAGTTTCTTGTATAGGATGAGTCGGAAACTCCATTGGAATACCGCCAGCTTTTTTAATTCCATTCTTAATTTTTTTACTAAGAGATAAAAAATGCCTATTACAAGGTGAAAGATCGCTTCCTGATTGAGCTATCCCAATAATAGGTTTTCCAGATTGTAAATCTTTTCTTTTTAGACCGTAATTAAGATATTTTTCCAAATACAATGCGGTCATGTCAGGATTTTTTGGATTATTAAACCATTGATCGCTACGTAATTTAGTTTTTCTTTTTTTAGGCATTTAAAAATATTGGTTTGTTTAGAATATTAGTTATATAATAAAATAGATTGTAATCTAACAGTTTTAAATTTTAATAGTAATGGCGATATTAGATAATTAATTTTTTTGAGCCTTATAATAAGTATGAAAAAAATTGGATTTATAGGCATTGGTTTAATGGGTCTTCCAATGGCAAAAAATATACTAAAATCTGGATATAAGCTGATAGCTTTTAACAGATCTCCAAATAAAGCAGATTTATTAAAAGAATTTGGGGCTGAAATTGCAAAATCAATGGGTGAACTTGTTAATAATAGTGATGTAATTATAACGATGTTGACTGATGATAAAGCTGTGGACGAAGTGATGAATAATCAAAATTTTGTTGAAAATTTAAAATCTGGAAAAATTTTAATAGATATGAGTTCAGTTAAACCAATAACTGCAAAAAAGCATGCGAATAGTCTCAAGTTGAAAGATATTAATTATTTGGATGCACCTGTATCAGGAGGAACAATTGGTGCTGAAGAAGCTACTCTAGCAATTATGATAGGAGGAGATCAAAATGTATTTAATGAAGTCAAAGATCTTCTTAAAACTATGGGAAATCCCACTTTAGTCGGACCTGTTGGAAGTGGACAGGTTTCCAAGCTAGCAAATCAAATTATAGTTGGTTTAACAATAGGTGCTGTAGCTGAAGCGGTTACATTATGCGAAAAAGCTGGAGCTGACCCTATCAAAATGATCAGTGCTTTATCAGGGGGTTGGGCAGATAGTAAAGTTTTACAAACGCATGGAAAAAGAATGATAAATAAAGATTTCACTCCTAAAGGAAAAACTTCTACACACTTAAAAGATATGAATAATATTCTAGAATGTGCAAATAATTTTAATACTCATTTACCTATTTCAAATTTAGTTAAAGAAATGTATAAAAACTTAGTTGAAAATGGTTGTGGAAATGATGACCATAGTTCGTTGTATAAAGAAATTGAAAGGATGAACGAAAAATGAGTGGAAGATTGGCAAATAAAAATATTATCGTAACAGCCGCGGGACAAGGAATTGGAAAAGCAACAGCAATTGCATTTCATAATGAAGGTGCAAATGTCATAGCGACAGATATCAATGATAAGACTTTAGCTGATTTAAACAAAGAGTATCCAGATATTGAAGTAAAGAAATTAGATTCAACTGATAAGAATTCAATCTTAGAATTTGTAAAAAATTTAGATCAAGTCGATGTATTATTTAATGCAGTTGGTTTTGTTCATCATGGTACAATACTCGAGTGTGAAGAAAAAGATTGGGATTTTTCTAATATTGTTAATGTAAAATCTATGTATTTTATGTCTAAAGCGATTTTACCTATTATGATTAAACAAAATAAAGGAAGTATAGTTAATGTTTCATCATGTGCGTCAAGCTTAAAAGGCTTTCCAAATAGATTTGTTTATGGAACAACAAAAGGAGCAGTGATTGGTTTAACAAAGTCAATCGCATCTGATTTTGTTAAAAATAATATTAGATGTAACTCGATTGCGCCTGGCACAGTTTTTTCACCTTCTTGGCAAGAAAGAGTTAATCAAAGCCCAGACCCCATTCAAGCCAAGAAAGATTTTATAGCAAGACAACCAATGGGAAGATTAGGTACTGCAGAAGAAATAGCTGCAATTGCTATTTATTTAGCAAGTGATGAGTCAACTTTTACAACGGGTACAACATTTTCTGTTGATGGTGGAATTTCAATTTAATATTTAAGGAGGATTATGAAATTATTAAGAGTAGGACAAAGAGGAAATGAAAAACCAGCAGCATTAGATGCTGAGGGTAAAATTAGAGATTTAAGCACACATATCAAGGATTTAAATCCAGAACATTTAAACTTTGAGATAATTTCAAAACTTAAAGATATTAATTTGACCTCACTACCAGAAATAAATTCCAAAGAAAGAATTGGTTCTTGCATAAGTAAACCGGGTAAATTTATAGCCATAGGCCTTAATTTCTCGGATCATGCAGCAGAAACAGGAGCTAAAGCACCATCGGAACCAATAACTTTTATGAAAGCAACAAGTTCAATAAATGGTCCAAATGACGATATTCAAATAGTATCAGGATCAAAAAAATTAGACTGGGAAGTAGAGCTTGGTTTAGTAATAGGAAAAGAAGCTAAGCATATATCAGAAGATCAGTCTCAAGATCATATATTAGGATATTGTTTAGTGAATGATGTTAGTGAAAGAGAATGGCAAATTGAAAAAATGGGCCAATGGGTTAAGGGTAAATCACACGATACTTACGGGCCAATAGGACCTTATTTAGTAACTGCAGATGAAATACAAGATGTTAATAATTTAAAAATGAGTTTAGATGTAAACGGTAACAGGATGCAAACTGGAAATACAAACACAATGATTTTTAATGTAAATGTAATTGTTTCTTATCTAAGTAAGTTTATGTCGTTACAGCCAGGGGATATAATTACTACAGGAACGCCCCCAGGAGTTGGTATGGGTATGAAGCCACAGCAGTTTTTAAAAGCTGGTGACACTCTTAAGTTATCAATAGAAAATTTGGGAGAACAAAATTCAAAAGTTGTTGCACTTTAATTATTTGTGAAAATAAAAACTTCTAAACCAATAGTTCTTTGGAATTTACAATGTACTTTAGGTGAGGGGACTCTGTGGGTAAAAGAACTAAATACAATATATTTTGTCGATATTAAAAAAAAAAAAATTTTTTCTTTAAATATTAAAACAAAAAAAAGAAAAATAATTAAAGTAAATAAAGAAATTGGTTTTGTAGCACATGTTAAAAAAGATATATTTATTTTGGGATTACAAGGAGAAATTAGAATTCAAAGTCTCAAAACAAAAAAAATTATAAAATCAATACCAATTGAATCAAATACAAAACTGAATAGAATTAATGATGGCAAAACAGATCCAGCTGGAAATTTGTGGTTTGGTACAATGGATAACTTGGAGAGAAAGATTGAAAAAGGGTCTTTATATAAATTAGATAAAAAATTGTTGTTAACTAAAATTGATACAAATTACCAAATTACAAATGGACCAGCTTTTATAGATCAATACAATTTTTATCATACAGATAGTTCTAAAAAAAAAATTTATAAAATCGCTATAAATAAAAAAAATAAAATAAAAACAAAAAAAATTTTTAAATCATTTTCTAACAAAGAAGGTGTACCAGATGGTATGACCTTAGATAGAAATAAAAATCTATGGGTAGCCCATTATCATGGAGCTTGTATCTCGGTATTTAACAATAAAGCAAAGCTAATTCACAAGATAAAATTTCCTGCTAAAAATATTACAAACTGCACATTTGGTGGACTAAATAACAATGAACTTTTTGTGACAAGTGCTACTAAAGGTATTAACAGTGCAGAAATGCGAAAATTTAGATACTCAGGATCTTTATTTAGTGTAAAAACTAATTGTAAAGGGTTTTTACAAAAAAAATTTAATTTTATAAATGAAAAAAAGAGATCTTTATTATGATAGAATTCCAACAAAATTACTCAGAGAAGACGTTAGTCATCTTGGAAATATTCTTGGCAAGGTAATCAAAGAGCAAGAAGGAATAAGGTTTTTTAATTTAGTCGAAAAAGTAAGAAAATTATCAAAAGCTAATAAAATAAATCTCAAAAACAAAAATTCATTCAATAAATTAATTAAATTAGTAAAAAACACTAATCCAATAGATACTTTAAGGTTAACAAGAGCATTCACTCATTTTATAAATTTCATAAATTTAGCAGAGTCGATTGATGCTTCTAGAAATCTAGACGAGTATGAAACAAAGAAAAAAAACTTAAAACACAACATATTCATCGAAGAGATTTTTGAACAACTTTTTAAAAATAAAAAAATTTCAAGTAGTAAAATATATAATCTAGCAAAAAGTTTAGATATTGGAATTGTTTTAACCTCTCATCCAACAGAAGTAAAAAGACGAACCTTAATACAAAAATATCATAAAATAATTGAAATTTTAGAACAAAGAGATCTTTTCAAATCACATCCATCAAAGTTATTGAGACTTAACAAACAACTAAGTGATGAATTTACAATTATTTGGAACACAGATGATCTAAAAAGAACAAAGCCATCCCCTTACGATGAGGCGAGGTGGGGGTTAGCAATTATAGAAGATAGTTTATGGGACACTATTCCAAAAGTTTACAGAAGACTAAATTCTATATTTTTAAAAAATATGAATAAAGAATTACCTAAAAATTTTAATCCAATTCAATTTGGATCATGGATGGGTGGAGATAGAGATGGTAATCCAAATGTAACATCAAAAGTCACTCAAGAAGTAATTTTACTATCAAGATGGGAAGCTGCAAAACTTTATGAAAAATCTTTAACAAAAATTATAAGATCTTATTCAATGAAAAAATGTTCAAAAAAAATACGTTACAAAGTAGGAGATTCTTTTGAACCCTATAGAGTTTTTTTAAGACCATTAAGAGATAAAATGAGATTAACTCATAGATCTATTGAACAGTATTTGATTAATAAAAAAACTTTAAATAAAAAAAATCTTTTAAGTTCAAAAGAAGAAATTTTAAAACCCTTAAGAGTTGTAAGAGAGTCATTAGAACAAAATCAAAATGAAAATATTGCTAGTGGTGAACTTCTTGATTTAATGAGAAGAGCAAAATGTTTTGGAGTGAATTTAGCAAGATTAGATATTAGACAAGAGTCATCGAGACATAGACAAGTAATAGCTGAACTTATTAAAAAGAAATACAGGAAAGATTATTACAGTTTTACAGAAAATCAAAAAATTGATTTTCTAAAATCTAAATTAGTTTCAAATAAAAATATTATAAATAAATTTAAGTTTTCTAACAAAGAAAATAATGAAGTTTGGTCAACTTTTAAAATATTAGCTGACGAACCTCCTGAGTGTTTAGGTGCATATGTGATTTCAATGACAACCTCTGCATCTGATATTTTGACAGTTTCATTTTTACAAAAAGAGGCAAGGATAAAAGATAGATTGAGAGTTGTTCCTTTATTTGAAACATTGGATGATTTGATTAATGCAAAACTAATAATGCTAAATTTATTTTCGCAAAAATGGTATAGAAAATTAATTAAAAACAATCAGGAGGTAATGATAGGTTATTCAGATTCTAGCAAAGATGCTGGAAAAATTTGTGCGAGTTGGCATCAATATAAGGCACAAGAAGAAATAGTTAAGTTAGGTAGAAAATTTGGAGTAAATGTTACTTTTTTTCATGGCAGGGGAGGCTCACCAGGAAGAGGAGGAGGACCAATCCAAGCTACGTTGAGATCTCAACCTCCAAATTCAGTAAATGGAAAAATAAGAATTACTGACCAAGGTGAAGTTATACAACAAAAATATGGATACGAGCCAATTGCGGAATATAATCTTTGTAGTTACATAGGTGCTGTAACTGAAGCAACCCTTAACCCACCTCCAATCCCAAAAAGTGACTGGAGGTCATTAATCGAAAAAATGTCTGATATTTCAAAAAGCTCCTATAGAAAAAATATTAATCAAAGTTCAGAATTTATTAAGTACTTTAAAATTGTTACACCCCATAAAGCACTTGGAAAATTATCTATTGGTTCCAGGCCATCAAAAAGAAAAAATGTTGATAATATTAACAGTTTAAGAGCTATACCCTGGGTATTTGCATGGACACAAATTCGATTAATGTTACCGGCTTGGCTAGGTAGTGCCGAAGCATTAAGATATTCTTATATAAAGAAATTTAGAAAAACACTTTTTGACATGGAAAAAAATTGGCCCTTTTTTAATTCGATGCTAGATATATTAGACATGGTCATTGCTAAAGCTGACCCTGAAATTTCAAAAATTTATGAAGAATTTTTAGCTGATGAAAAATTAAAAAGAGTTGGTAAAAAGTTAAGATTTCAATTTGATGCGATAAAAAAACTTAATAAAAAAATTACCTCAAAAGAAATAATTTTATCACGTAAACAATTTAGAACATTAGTAGTTGTTAGAAGTATTTATTCAGAAGTATTAAATATTATTCAGCCAATAGTAATATATAAACTTAAAAAGAAACAAAAATTAAATAAAAAAAAATATTTAAATGATGCTCTTTTGACTTCAATAGCTGGTATATCAGCTGCAATGAAAAATACAGGTTAAATGTTTGAGTATTTGATTGCTTTTGGCGCAGGTCTTATAAGTTTCTTATCCCCGTGCGTACTACCTTTGATACCAGGATATGTCTCTTATATATCAGGACAATCACTACAAGAAATATTAGAGTCAAAAAAAACAAACTTTTTTCCTTTAGTTTTATTTTGTTTGGGGTTTTCAACTGTCTTTGTAATATTGGGTGCATCTGCATCTTTTTTGGGACAAGCACTTTTACAAAATTCTGAAATTTTAAGAATTATTGCTGGAATAATAATTATAATATTTTCATTTCAATTACTTGGAATAATAAATATTTCATATTTAAATTTTGAAAAAAGATTTGATGCTAAAGAGTCTAGAAATATTTTATTTCCTTATATAATTGGTCTTGCTTTTGGTTTTGGCTGGACACCTTGTATTGGACCTATTTTAGGCTCTATACTGGCAATAGCTTCAATTGAGGAAACTTTGACAAGAGCAATAATATTATTAATATTTTATTCATTAGGTCTTGCTATTCCTTTTGTTTTATCTGGTTATTTAATTCAGAAGTTTCTATTATTTTCTAAAAATTTTAGAAAAAACATTAATTTAATCTCAAAAATTGGCGGAATAACTCTTTTAGTTACTGGTATTCTAATTTTAACTAATCAATTACAAGCGATTGGCTTTTATATAATTAAAGTTTTTCCTTTTATGCAAAATTTCGGTTAAAAAGGTCAGATGAAAATCTACCAGATAGACTCAAGCGCTCGAAAAAAGGGATCAACTTCAAGGGCGTTAGCAAAAAAACTTTTAGATAAAATTAAAAAGCCTGGAGACGAGGTTATTTACAGAGATTTAGATAAAGAAATGCTTTTTGTAAGTGGACTTACAGAGTCAGGAATGAAAATTGAGGAGAAAGATCAAACAGAACACCATAAAAAAATGTTTCAGCTGTCTGATCAACTAGTCAAAGAACTTAAAGATAGTGATATTATTATTATTTCAGCTCCAATTTATAATTATGGACCACCAGCAACTTTAAAAGCTTGGTCAGATTTGGCTGCCAGAATTGGAGAGACTTTTAAATTTAAACCTAACGGAAGAAGAGAGGGATTATTAAAAAACAAACAAGCCTATTTAGTTATTACATCAGGAGGTACTAAACTAAATAGTTCCGAGGATTTTTTGACACCTTGGTTGAAATTTATATTAAACTTTTTTGGCATAGAAAAAGTAGATGTTATTAGTGCCGATCAAATGGCTCTAGATTATGAGAAATCTATTAAAGATGCCGAGGCACAAATTGAAAATTTATTTAAAGATTAAATTTTCTTTTTAAATGTCTAAGTTTACCTTCTGTACTATCGTAATCAATATAACAACCTTGTAAAAATCTTTCTCCCTCATTTACCTCGTAAGCAGTTCTTCCATGAAGTAGTCTATAGTTATCCATCATTATTAAATCCTGATTGTTTAGTTTAAACTCAATTCTATATTTTTCAGAGTTATACATTTCTGATAATTTTTTACGGGCTTTGTAATATAAATCTAATTTATTTTTATCTATTATGGGCACGTAATCCAATCGAGGACTAAATCTGACTTGTTTAAAACTTTTATCAGTGTTTAGTTCTATTAATGGAGACCAGTTTTCTAAAACTACATCTTTATCTATAAATTTAAATTTAACATTTACTTTTGTTAATATTTCATAAAATTCTGGTCTTTCTTTTTTTAAATCTTCTGTAACCGTATACCCATCAACTAAAGTTGATAAACCACCACTGACATTACTTTCGATACAATGCAAAAGTTGAATACAGGGAACAGGGTTTCTATAAGGATTGTCAGTATGAGGTGATAGAGCAAGGGAAGTATAGGCTAGATCGTTTGGGTTTGGTTTTGATTTAACATTAAAACATTCACCAAAATTAGTCCTTCTAACACTGCCGATTGAATTAGCAAATTTTATAATAAAATCCTCAGTATTTGGAACTTCTTTTATAATGACAAATCCATATTCATAAAAAGAAATAAGTAAATCATACATTTCTTCACTGTCAAAAATATTATTATGATATTTGAAATTCTTTAATTTTGTTAAAGAGTTATCCCATTTAATTTTATTAATTGATTTTATGACTTTGTCATCATTATAGAATTCTAAGACAAGATTTTTGATATCTAATTTTGTAGATACACCATCATTAAAATCTAACTCTAAATAATTATTGTTAATTATTGCTTTATCTATGCTGATTTCATCATTTAAAAAAGTTGGATCGAATAGTCTTTGTTGAGTTCCTTTATCTAAAAATTTTTCACCAACTACTCTTTCTCTTAACCAAAAAGGATGAATTTCTTTTCTTTCTTCGCCATTATTGAAAAAAACTTTATTTTGATTGAGTTCTAATTTCATAATTTAAACTATAAGAATTATTAAAAAATTTGCTTTAATCAACATAAATTAAATAGTAAGAGTTCTTTGTGAATAGTTTTAACACAAAAAAATATCCAATATATGCTAAGTTTTTAAACCAACTAGCAAAAGATCTTACTAATTTTTACTATTTAAAATTAAATAAGACTTTCAAAGTATCAAATAAACTTAAGGGTAAGGGGTACGATCCAGTAACAACATCAGACAGAGCCTTCGAAAAATTTATAAGAGCCAAGATTAAGAAAAAATTTCCGAAACACCAAATTGTTGGAGAAGAGTTCGGTCATAAGAAATCAAAAAGTGATTTTGCATGGATTATTGACCCAATAGATGGGACAAGATCTTTTGTAATAGGCAATCCAACTTGGAGTAATTTAATTTCATTAAATTATAAAGGCTCTCCAGTTTTAGGATTAGCAAATTTTCCTGTTTTAAAAAAATATTATTTAAATTATTCTGATAAAGCAGCTTTCGTAGTCGAAAATGGTAAAAAAAGAAAAATAACTGTAAATCAGAGTATAACTTTTAAAAATGTCAAAGTTTGTGCAGCTTTCCATGGCTGGTTATCTTTAAATAAACAAAAAAAAATCCCTCAAATTTTAAAACTAATGCAATTTCCATGTAGTGATGCATTGAGTTACGCTCATTTAGCTGAGGGAAGAGTTGATGTAGTTATTCAATGTTCAAATAAAATTTGGGATATCCATCCACTAATTCCTATTATTAAAGCTGCTGGGGGCTATCTTAGTACCTGGGATAATAAAGATGCAATTGAAGCTGGAAATATTTTAGTTTCATCAAATAAATCTATTCATTCAAAATTTTTAAAATTATTAAAGCCAGTAAGTAAATAATTAATGAATTTAGAGTTTGTTTATAAAATTCTTGATAAAAAAGAATGGAAAGAAGCAAAAAAAAATGGTGTTTATCATGGTACTTCTAAGGATATAGAAGATGGTTATATACATTTTTCGGAACAACAGCAAATACAGGAGACATTAAAGTTATTTTATCCAAATCAAGAAAATTTAGTTTTACTAAAAGTTCATACATTTAAATTAGATCATTTGCTTTGGGAGCAAGCTTCTAATGGAGATATGTATCCTCATTTATACTCAACACTTGATGTTAAAAACGTTGTAGATGAATTTGACTTAATATTAGATGAGAGTGGTATTCATCAATTACCAGATATTTCATAAATTAATTATCAATATTTAATTTAGCCGGCCTAAATAGTTAACCATTATCACTCCAATTATTATTAAGATGATACCAACTATTCCATAAATGTTAGGTACTTGGTTAAATTTTAACACAGCAAAAAGCACAACACCGGTAACTGTTAAGCCGCTATATGTTGCATAAGCAAAACCAACTGGTAGAGCATGCATAGCTTTCGCTATTGAAAACATTGTAATACACATAAACAAAATACATAAAATTGATGGAGTTAGTTTAGTAAATCCTTCAGAAATTTTTGCTAAACTATTAGATGCAATACCAAAAGAAATTCCAATAGCTAAAAATAAATACCCCAATAATGGTTTCATGATTATTGGTTTCCTAGTAAATTAACTAATAAAACACCAATAATAATAAAAGCCAAACCTATAATTGAATACAAATTTGGAACTTGATTGTATTTGATGATTCCAACTATAACGGTTGCAATAATCGTTAGTCCCGCAAATGAAGCATAGGTAATTCCCATAGGAATATTCTTCATCACTAATGAGAGAGCGTACATACAAAGCACAATTGTAATAGCTGTAATTATGCTAGGAACTAGAAGTGTAAATCCCTCAGCAGTTTTCGCAAAACTGTTTGAGGTGACTCCTAAAAAAACTGCAATTCCTAAAAATAAATAAGAAGTAGCAAGACTCATTTAAAAATATCTTAAATCAATTTAAATTGAATTTATATAATTATTTAAGTGACCAACTAATAGCATCTTCCATTCTATCATCACCCCAAAAGAGTTCATTTTTAACGATAAAAGATGGACTTCCAAAAATTTTATTTGCTCGAGCTGAATTTGTATTTTCAATATATTTTTCTTTTATTATTACTGAGTTTGCTTCTGAGATAATTTCATCTTTTTTTAAATTTAATTCTGCACAAACTTCAGAAATACTAGGTTCAATTGCAGGTTCTTTACCCTCTTGAAACCATTTTTTATAAGTAAGAATAACAAATTTTTCTCCCCAACCTTTATCAAATCCAAGAATTGCTATTTGATTAGCTAAATCAAACTCTGATAATGGATAGGGGACTGGGGTTTTAGCAAAAAAACCGTAACCTTCTGCTCTTCTTTCAATATCTCTCCACATGTAATTGACTTTATTAATTTTTTCTTTCGGAAATGGAATATTATTCATTTCCTTCATAATTGCTCTAACTGAAAATGGTTTCCAATTAAATTTTACTTGATGTTGTTTTTCAACATCAAGTATTCTTGTGACAGATAGATATGTGTAAGTACTTCCTATCGAAAAATAAAAATCAATATTACTCACTTACTTTGGCATTGGCGTTGCACCAGTTTCTAGACTTGCTATTTTTCCATCCTTATATTTATAAACTGCCATCACTGCTTCTACATTCCCATCAGCAAATGTTACAAATGCATGGTGAATACCTACTTCATCATTTTCATAAACGATTCTCGTGTCTCTTTGGTTAATGTCACCGCTCATTGCCCATTTCATTACATCAGATTTACCTAATGTATTACCAGATTTATGCATGGTGAATTTAAAATCATCATGTAATAGTTCATTCATTGTAGCTTCATCTTTATTTTTTAATGCAGCTTCGTATTTTTCTAATATCGACATTTTTTCTCCTTTATATTCCTTCAATTATCATCCCATTAGAATCTGCGTTATCTAATCGAATGCTTTTTATTGGTTTGTATTCCTCAGAGTTATACCACTCCATGGCTTTATCGTACGAGGGAAATTTTATCACAACAGTTCTTGGATGTTGCCATGATCCCTCTACAATCACATTTTTACCTCCTCTTACAAGATATTCTCCACCAAATCTTTCAGCAGTTGGCTTAACTTTTTCTACGTATTCTCTATAGTTTTCAGGATTATTTATATTGATGTTAAAGATTGCGTATCCTGGCATAATTATTCTGCAGGTTTAACAACGCTTCCTGATGCTTCAGCAGCTTTCCCAAATGCTTTGTTATAATCTATAACTTCATGTATCATTAAATCATCCATCAGACCTGAATTTATAAATGCTACTTTCATTCCAACAACAGTTTCAGCATCTCCTTCAATACAACAAATAACATCAAATCTTCCACGGACCCATTCATAACTAATCATTTTACCACCAATTGCTTCAATAACTTTTTGTGTTGATGCAAATCTATCAGCTGAGGGATCTTTTTGCATTCTATGTAAAAGCTCTTTACTTACTTTTCCAATTACATAATATTTTGCCATATTACATATCCACCTTTTTTAATTCCCAAGCAGTCATTTTATTTACACACTCATCATAAATCTCCTTACCAACTGGATGTGTACCAGAAATTAATTCTTTCATTTTTTCCTCATTATGAACAAACACCTTAAACATGACACCACTTTTATCTGGTTTTACTGCTCCAATAGTTTTTTCTGGATAAGCTGCTGATTTTCTTACACTCATTCCTTCATCTGATTGCATCCATCCCATAAATTTTTCTAATTTACCTTCTTTTAAGTCTGCGATTACTAACATTTCTTTTTCCATTTTTTTCTCCTTTTTTAATTAATATATCCCTGATTTTACTAACTTGTCTATTTCTTTCTATTGAAGTGTACCCCGTAATTTTTCAATATCCTCTTTAGATCCAGGAATAAGTTTATAGATAAATGAGTTACACTTATCATTTCTTGCTGTATTAAAAGGTTGACCAATTAATTTATCTAATTCCTCAATAGTCCCTTTGTTAATTTCATCCTCTTTCACTTTTTCATTCAAAAGATAAGCTTTAACTATTTTAAATGACGCCAATGCGTATTCAATTTGGATAGCTTCAACTTCATTAGCAGGAATAAAAGTTATTGCTGTATAGTGGCCCAAACATTTTATAGCCTCTTTTTTATCCTCATCTGTGATGTGCCCACCTGCAAAGGCAAGAGTTGGATTAACTAGTAATAAAATAGATATGACTAAATTTCTGATATTAATATAACGTTTGAACAACTTTTTTTACTCGTTCCTCTCCATCAGGGATAGTTGAATTAACAAAATTATGACAAGCTTCAGTTTTAGCTTCGTCGTATTTTGAACCATAATGTTTATCTACTGCTTTATTTACTCCTTCATCCCATTCACTCTCTGGAATACCAACTTCCAAAGCATAAGATTTAAGAACTTTTACTGTGGCCATAGACTTTTCCTTCATACTATACTCAAAAGTTTCTCCTGATGGCAAAAAGTAATTAGCCATATATATGCCGCTACAATCCCAAGCTTTTGCCTTATCGTTATCGGACATCCCAGCATTTGCTGAGAATGAAAAAAAGATGCTGATAATAATTATTAATGTCGTTTTCATTTGTTTATCTCCTTTTTTGATTATTTAATAAGTATAACTTCCACTCATTTGATTTAGTGAATGAGCCATTCCAGCTTTACCTTTTAAATTTTGTCTACTAGAAAAACCAGTTCCTGATATTGTTTCATATTTTCCAGTTCCACCAACAATTACAAAATCTCCAGACCCACCTTGTCCTCCAGTTCCTTTACCTTTGTAATTAATGAAAATCTTTTCACCATCCATTAAGTAAAAAGTACACATACCTGTCTCATCATCAAATTTGCCTGCAACTAAAGTTAATCCTCCAATACAGTGCATTGTAGACTTATCAAAAATACTTCCTTCTTTATCTGAAAGTCCAGCATTACCATCATAAGTAATACTCATATTTCCGTTACCAGCATTCATAACATTCGTTGCCCAAGACCCAGCTCCAGAAGCATTAAATTTACCTGTTTCAGCTAAAGAGTAAGTTGTTAATAGTGAGATTATTAAAGTTAATATTATTTTTTTCATTTTTACCTCTTATTTGTTGAAATCAAAAACTTCTTCTTTAACCTCAGTAAATTGGTGAGGTTCAAAAAAATCATTCATCTGTGAAAGTTGCTCATTAATAGCATCAGTACTTTCTGCCATCCAATGACAAAACATTGTCATGGTATCACCTGGAGTGTAATATGTCATTTGGCATTTAGCTTTATCACTAGTGGAAGATTTAATCATATCTTCCCTGGACATGCCTCCTAAAACCTCGTTAAATTTGTCTTTCATTTCTTTCGATTTGAAAGTATGAGTTACCATATAGTATTTCATATTCTCTCCTTTTTTTGTTGTTTAGTCAGAGCAAATGCTCATTACTGTCGTTTCTTGTTTGTGTCCTGATTGTTCAATTACTTTAGCATTTTCGGGATCTTGCATAAATTTTTGCATTGTATCTGCTGCAGGTGTTTCCATTACGATATGCACTTTATTTGTATTTTCTATTTCATTTCCAACATAAATTGTCTTAATTCCTGCGGCTTCTCTTGCATTAGAATGTTGGTCAAACATTTTTTTCCAATGAACCCAATCATTAACCTCAAAGTTTCCAATAATTTTTACCATTATTCGCCCCAAACTCCTGCAAACTCGTATGCTTCAACAGGTTCACTACCAACTACCCAAGCATCATGGCCTGGCTTAACAGAATAAGAATCTCCTGCTTTATATGTAAATTCTGTTCCATCATCGTGTTTTGCACAAACAGTACCTTTTGTGATGATGCCAATATGGTTAGCCTGACAACTATCAGTTCCAACATGAGGTTTGACATCTGTAGACCATTTCCATCCTGGTTTTAAATGTAATCTTACTACTCTTTGACCGCCTACTTTAACTGCTTCAATTTTAGCATTATTAAATTTATCAACTATTTCATCTGCTTTATCAAAAGATTTAACTTCAATACTACTCATATTAGCCTCCTTCTGTTAGTTAATAATTATTTAGTTTATCTAGAATTGACATATTGTTCCTTACTTCTTCATTGCATTGAACATGCTAAGGGTGTCATCAAATGTCATCATGGTTACAGTTTTTCCTTGATCGTTCATTTCAAAATAATGTCCAAACATAGTATCCATGTTATCAGCTTTGGCATGAACTCTTACAAAAATCTTATTTCCTTCACTGATCATATCCATAATTTTTAAATTAAAATTTGGCCATGTTCCTGGAATTTTAGACATTGTTGCCATCATAGCTTGTTTTCCTTTATGAACTCCTGATAAAGGATGAACACCTTCCTTACCTGGAA
>CABZJV010000008.1 GCA_902526115.1 uncultured Pelagibacteraceae bacterium | reverse complement strand
TGCTTAAGAATAGAATTATACCCTGCTTAGATGTTAAAAATGGAAGAGTTGTAAAAGGTATAAACTTTGTTAATTTACAAGATGCTGGTGATCCAGTGGAACAAGCAAAAATTTATAGTGATGGCGGTGCAGATGAAATTTGTTTTCTAGACATAACTGCATCAAATGAAAATAGAGATACAATTTATGAAGTAGTTAAAGATACTTCTAAAAAATGTTTTGTGCCATTAACTGTAGGTGGTGGAGTTAGAAGTGTTGATGATATAAGTAAACTGTTGAATTGTGGAGCTGATAAAGTTTCAATTAATACTGCTGCTGTCCAAAATGCTGATGTTGTAATTCAAAGTTCAAAAAAATTTGGTTCCCAATGCATTGTTGTTGCAATAGATGCTAAGAAAAATAAAGAGAAATGGGAAGTTTTTACCCATGGAGGTCGAAATAATACTGAAATTGATGCTTTAGAGTTTGCCAAAAAGATGGAACAGAGTGGTGCAGGCGAGTTGTTAGTAACCTCTATGGATCGAGATGGAACGCAGTTAGGCTATGACATTGATTTAATGTCTAAAATTTCTTCAACAGTAAATATACCCATAATAGCGTCAGGAGGAGTTGGTGATCTTGATCACTTAGTCGATGGTATCAAATTAGGTAATGCCAGTGCGGTTTTGGCAGCATCTATATTTCACTATGGAAAATATTCTGTCAAAGAAGCTAAAGAATATTTGGACTCAAAAGGAATACCTGTTAGGATTTGAGATGTTAAATACCCTTGAGAGCTTATTTAAACTTGCAAGAGAAAGAAAATCTTCACCTGTTGATGGTTCGTATACTAATAAACTTCTGAGCGATAAATCTTTGAGCAAAGCTAAAGTTTTAGAGGAAATTAATGAATTGGTAGAGGCGGTAGAGGAAGATACAAATAAAATTCATGAAGCTGCAGATGTATTTTATCATCTAGCCGTGTACCTTGAAGCAAATAATATTAAAATTGAGGATGTAATGAGTGAATTAGATAAAAGAAAAAAATGAGCCATAAATTTTATAAATCCGTAAGATCAAGATTACAAAGAAGTGAATTAGCAGTACCAGGATCATCTCCTAAAATGTTTGAGAAAGCTCTTAGTTCAGCAGCAGATTATGTTTTTTTAGATCTTGAAGATGCAGTTTCTCCTAATGATAAAATTATGGCTAGAGCAAATGTTATTAAGTCTTTAAATGAAATGGATTGGAGAGGTAGTGGCAAAACTATTTCTGTAAGAATAAATAGTTTAGATACTCATTATATGTATTCAGATTTAATAGAGATTGTTGAACAGGCTGGAGAAAATGTAGACACAATTTTAGTTCCTAAAGCAGGAACAGCCAGTGATGTTTATATGGTTGATTGTTTGTTGACACAAATTGAAACAAATAAGAAATTAAAAAATAAAATCGGAATTGAATGTTTAATTGAAACTGCGTTGGGTATGTCTAACATAAAAGAAATAGCAACATCAAGTGAGAGACTTGAGGCTTTACACTTTGGTGTTGCAGATTATACAGCAAGTTTAAGGGCAAGAACCGTTGTTATTGGTGGTTTAAATCCAGATTATCCAGGTGATCAGTGGCATCATGGA
Organism: uncultured Pelagibacteraceae bacterium; assembly: GCA_902526115.1. Lineage (GTDB taxonomy): Bacteria > Pseudomonadota > Alphaproteobacteria > Pelagibacterales > Pelagibacteraceae > Pelagibacter. The sequence goes on along the minus strand of CABZJV010000008.1, from coordinate 35,217 downwards.
TTATCACATTTAGTGATGACTTGTAGAGCTTATGGTTTGAGAGCAATAGATGGGCCATTTGGAGATTTTAATGATCCTGATGCTTATACCGCTGCAGCTAAAAGAGGAGCTGCAATTGGTATAGAAGGGAAGTGGGCGATACACCCTTCGCAAATAGAGCCAGCTAACAGTGTTTTTTCTCCACCTGATACAGAGGTTAACAAAGCAAAAAGAATTTTAGAGGAACTTGATAAAGCTGCAAAAGAGGGAAAAGGATCTGCGCAACTTGATGGAAGAATGATCGATGCTGCATCAGCAAGGATGGCGGAAAATATTGTAAATATAGATAAATTAATAAATAAATAATTATGGACATTCACGAGTATCAAGCAAAAGAAATATTATCAAGTTTTGGAGTTACCATTCCAAGAGGAGGAATTGTTTACAGCCCAGAAACTGCAGAAAACAAAGCAAGAGAAATTGGTGGTTCAAAGTGGGTTGTCAAAGCACAAATTCATTCAGGTGCAAGAGGAAAGGCAGGTGGAGTAATAGTTTGTAATTCTCCTTTAGAAGTTGCGCAAGCAACAGACAACCTTTTAGGAAAAAAGCTAGTTACAAATCAAACAGGACCTGAAGGGAAGATTGTAAATAGGATTTATATTGAGGAAGCATCAGATATAGAGAAAGAATTATATCTCGGATTAGTTTTTGATAGAGAGTCAGAAAGCATAATGGTTGTAGCATCAACAGCGGGTGGAATGAGTGTCGAGGAAATCGCAAAAGAAAAACCAGACTCTATTATTAGATCTAAAATTGAAGTTGCAGTAGGTATACAAAGTTTTCAAGCTAGAGAATTAGCTTTTGGATTAGGTATTGAGCCAGAATTGATAAGGAGAGCTTCAGAAACTATTATTGGATGTGCTAAGGCCTTTAGCGAGTTAGATGCTACTATGGTGGAAGTGAATCCATTAGTAATCTCAAAACAGAAACAGATCTTGGCGTTAGATTGTAAAATGAGCTTTGATAATAACGCAATGTTCAGACGAGATAAAGTATCTGAACTAAGAGACAAAACTCAAGAAGATGAAAAAGAGGTTTATGCATCAGATAGAGGTCTTAACTATGTAAGTTTAGATGGAAATATCGGAAATATTATCAATGGTGCTGGATTAGCAATGGCATCTATGGATATGATCAAATTAGCGGGTGGGGAACCAGCTAATTTTCTTGATGTAGGTGGAGGAGCAACACCTGAAAAAATAGTAAAAGCTTTTAGGCTGATTACTATGGATAAAAAAGTAAAAGTCATTTTGGTTAATATTTTTGCTGGAATAAATAGGTGTGATTGGGTTGCAGAAGGTATAGTTCAGGCACTGGAAAAAATAGAAATTAAAGTACCACTAGTAATAAGATTAGCGGGAACAAACGTTGAAAAAGGAAACAAAATTCTTAGAGATAGTAAATTAAATTATATTGAAGCAAATACTTTGGAGGATGCAGCAAACAAGGCAGTAGCGGCATTAAAATAATATATGGCAGTTATAATAGAAAAAAACACAAAAATTTTAATCCAAGGTTTTACTGGAAAGATGGGAACTTTTCATGCAGAGGAGATGATAAAGTATGGATCAAATATTGTGGGCGGTGTCACACCTGGAAAAGGGGGACAAAAACATTTAGACAGACCTGTGTTTAATACCGTTAAAGATGCTGTAAAGAATACTGGTGCAACAGCATCAATATTATTTGTACCACCAGCTTTTGCTGCCGACTCAGCTATGGAAGCGGCAGACGCAGGTATAAAAACTTGTGTAGCTATAGTTGACGGCATCCCGTCTCATGACATGATTAGAATTAAAAGATATATGAGAAGGTATTCCAAAAATGAAAAAATGACATTAGTCGGCCCAAATTGTGCAGGAATTATTAGTCCTGGGAAATCAATGCTAGGAATTATGCCAGGACATATTTATAAAGAGGGAAAAGTCGGAGTGATAAGTAGATCAGGCACATTAGGTTATGAAGCAGCCGAACAAATGAAAAATTTAGGTATAGGGATTTCAACGAGTGTTGGAATAGGAGGCGATCCGATTAATGGGAGTTCATTTAGAGATATAATTGAAAAATTCGAAACAGATGATGAAACTGATGCAATTTTAATGATAGGTGAAATCGGAGGTCCACAAGAAGTATCAGCGGGGGAATTTGCAAAAGAAAACATGAAAAAACCAGTTATTGGATATATTGCAGGACTTACTGCACCAAAGGGAAGAGTAATGGGTCACGCGGGAGCAATAGTTTCAGCTTATGGAGAAAGTGCAATTGAAAAAGTTGAGATATTAAAAGAATGTGGGGTTACTATTTCTAAAAATCCGTCAGTTATGGGTGATACTGTTAAATCTGTGCTTGAAAAAATGTAAATGGCTTACGACGATCAAAATATATTTGCAAAGATTTTACGTGGAGAAATACCTTGTAATAAGATTTATGAAGATAATTTTGTTTTGTCATTCCATGACATTAATCCTCAAAAAAAAATTCATGCCCTAGTAATCCCTAAAGGTAGATATGTTGATTTAGATGACTTTAGCTTAAATGCTTCATCTGAGGAGATGGTAGGTTTGCTAAAAGGAATAAATATTGTAGCAAAAAAGCTTGGAATTTCAACAGAAGTAGGCAACGGCTATAGAGCTTTAGCCAATATCAATGAACATGGGGGTCAGGAGGTTCCTCACTTGCACTTTCATCTTTTTGGAGGTGAAAAAGTTGGAAAAATGGTCGAGTGACAAAAGAAGTTAAAAGAAATTATTTAGAAATAAATTCTCTAAAGGATCTTAAAGAAAGATTAAAACCATCAGGAAACTATTCATTAAATTTGGTGAAACCTATTAATTTTCAACTTAATAAATTTTTTTATAAAAATATCGGTAAAAAACACAAGTGGGTTGATAGATTAATTTGGACCGAACAGAAGTGGATAGAATATGTTTCAAGTAAAGAAGTTAAAACTTATGTTTTTAAATTTAATGATGATTTGGTTGGTTTTTTTGAGTTAATTTTTCACTCAAATAATAAAGAAACCGAAATAGCATATTTTGGAATATTGGAGGAATATCAAAACAAAAAATTGGGCTCATATTTATTGTCAGAAGCTATCAAAAAATCATTCACAGGTGATATCAATCGTGTTTGGGTTCACACATGCTCTTTAGATCATAAAAATGCTTTAAATAATTATATTGCCAGAGGAATGAAAATATTTAAAAGCGAGACTTTGAAAGTTTAGTTTTGAGAAGGAAGTTTAAATAAATTTTTTGAAATAAATTCGTTTTTTTTTATTGAAGAAAAAAACGTTATATTAAAGTTTTGATAGATATCTATATTTTGCCAACCAATTAAGTTAAATGTATCTGCATCAAAAAAAATATTTATTTCGTTATCTTTTTCGTTAATTGTAAAATTAATATAATTTTCATCAATAATTCTTTCACTTAATTCATTGATTTTTTCTATTAAAAAACGTTTATCTAAAATAAGATTTAAAGGTGTTTTGTCTAGAGGATATTTATAATAGCTTGAAATAGTTTTGATAATTAAAGACTTTCCATTTGATACTAAAATTTTTTTATTGCTTAAATCATACTCACAATAAATTTTTTTTGGATATTCAATTACACAATTTCCTTTTTCAATTTTGCCGTTTATATTTTGCTCAAACTCAAAATTTAAATTTCGAGTATCATTTAAATTTGTAATTATTTTTTCTTTATTACTTGCAAAACTATTTGTAATTAATAATAAAAAAAAAACAAAGAAAATATATTTGAACATTACAGAACTTCTCTTTTGCCAACATGATTAGCTTTACTGACAATTCCTTCAGCTTCCATTGTATCAATAATTCTTGCTGCCCTATTATAACCAATTTGAAGTTTTCTTTGTAAAAAAGAGGTTGATGCTTTTCCTTCGGTTCTAATTATTTCTAAAGCTTGATTGTAAAGTTCATCCTTATCACCTTGATTTAAGTTATCGCCAATTTCTTTCTCATCTGCAAAATTAAGTATTTCATCAATATAGTCAGGTTCTGCTTGAGTACTTAAAAAATTATTAATTTTTTCTATTTCACTATCTGAAACAAATGGAGCGTGAATTCTTATTATTCGATTAGCTGAAGACATATAAAGCATATCTCCTTTTCCCAGAAGCTGTTCTGCACCCTGCTCTCCAAGTATAGTTCGGCTATCTATTTTGGATGTAACTTGAAATGAAATTCTTGTTGGAAAATTTGCCTTTATAGTTCCGGTTATAACGTCAACACTTGGCCGCTGTGTTGCCATTATAATATGAATACCTGCTGCTCTTGCCATCTGAGAAAGTTTCTGTATGTAATTTTCAATCTCTTTACCAGCCACTAACATTAAGTCAGACATTTCATCAACCACTACAACAATGTATGGCATTGGTAATTTATGTTTAGCATTGTAGCTATCAATATTTCTAACACCCTCTTTAGTCATTAACCTGTATCTACTCTCCATTTCTTTTACTACCCAGCCAAGCACAGATGCAGCTTTTTTGGCTTCAGTTATGACTGGACACAATAAATGTGGAATACCTTCATAAGTAGATAATTCAAGCATTTTAGGATCAATCAAAATAAACTTACATCTATCTGGCGTATGTCTGTAAAGAAGAGATAATATTATTGTATTAATGCAAACAGATTTACCAGATCCAGTAGTACCAGCTATGAGAAGATGAGGCATTAAAGACAGATCTCCAACAATAGGTTTGCCAGAAATATTTTTACCTAGTGCAATTGGTAATTTGACGTCTCTTTTCTTAAAATCAGGATTATTTAAAATTTCACTTAAGTATACGTTTTCTCTTCTAACATTTGGAAGCTCAATACCAACGGTATTACTTCCTGGTATGGTTGCAATTCGTGCAGACTCTGAACTAGTATTTCTCGCTATATCATCAGATAGATTTATTATTTTAGAAACTTTAACTCCTGCTGCAGGCTCAAATTCATTAAGAGTAACTACTGGTCCGTGACTTACTTTCTTTATATTACCGTTTACTCCAAAATCTAGTAAAATTTTCTCCAAGAATTCTGGATCATGATTTTCAATTTTATCGAAATTTTCCATATTCTGTTTTGTTGAAGCTTTTAATAGGTCCAAATTTGGTAGTTTAAATTTTACCTTATTATCAATTTTATTTTCAGCCTTTATAAATGGTAAATCTTCTTGAATTAAATTTTTTATTTGTTCCTGTGGAATATACTCATTTATAACTTCACTTTTATCAGTATAATTTTTCTTCTCTCTTTTTAGAAAGAACAATAAAACTTTTTTTACTGTGTTATAAAATTTATTTACATGAAAATTTATACTTATTAAAAATAAAAATAATATTATAATTATAAAACTATAAAAAAAGATTGTTTCATTAATTTGTATGACTGTGTTGAGAAAAGTTTTTTTTAAATAAATACCAACAAAACCACCAGTTCCGTTAATATAAAGTGAAAAATCATTTAAATAAAAATAACTTAAAAATAGTGTTCCAAATAAAGAGTAAAGTACTGCAAAAAAAATATTTTCAATTATTAAAAAAAACTCTTTATTTATAAAAATATTAATCCCTGTTAAGATAAAAGTGATAGATACTAAATAAGAAATTAGACCAATAGATTGAAAAAATAAGTCAGACACAAAACTGCCATTGAACCCAAGAAGATTTTTAATTTCTTTATCTTTTGGAAAGATGAAATTTGGATCATCAGGTGAGTAGGTGATTAAAGCGACAAATAACAATACCCCCCCAATGGATATCAGTATTCCTAGTAATTCTGCAATACGTTTAGTTGCAAAATTAAGCAATAAATTAGCTGTTTTTTTAATATTCATATAAATGAATCAATTTTATCACTTTGTATCATCTAATTTTTATTGTTAAAATTAAAATTAATATGAGAGTTTGTATATTAGGCAAAAACTTAACAAGTTTAACTTTAGCTAAGGCTTTAATTAATAAAGATATAGATGTTGATCTCTTTTTTTCAAATACAAAAAATAATATAAATCACACAAGAACTCTTGGTATATCAAAAAGCAATGTTGAGTTCGTTAATGAACATATAGTAAATATTGAAAATATTTTATGGAAATTAAATAAAATTGAAATATTTACGGATCAATTAAAGCAAGAAAAGTTATTAAATTTTGAAGACAATAAAGATCAGCTATTCTCAATAATTAAAAATCACCAATTTTGTAGTCTACTTGAAAGAAAATTAATAAAAAAAAAAAATTTTAAAAAAAAAAGTTATAATAATAAAGATGTATCTTTAGCTCAAAAATATGAACTAATAATCAATTGTGATATCAAAAACAATATAACAAAAAAATTTTTTAGTAAGAATATCCAAAAGAAATATAATAGCTTTGCTTACACTACTATAATTAATCATGAAAAAATTGTTAATGATACCGCGACACAGATTTTTACAAAACAAGGTCCCTTAGCATATTTACCTATTTCAAATTTACAGACATCTGTAGTTTATTCAGTACATAATGCTTTAAATAATAAAAAAGAAGGTATCAGAGATTTAATATTTAAGCATAACAATAAGTATAAAATAAAGAATATATCAGAAATAGAATTTTTCGAATTAAGCTCTTCAAATTTAAGATCTTATTACTATAAAAATATTTTAGCGTTTGGAGACTTATTACACAAAGTTCATCCACTTGCAGGTCAAGGTTTTAATATGACTCTAAGAGATATTAAAACACTTTTAGAAATAATTCAAAAAAGAACTGATTTAGGTTTACCGATAGATAGTACAATAGGAATTGAATTTGAGAAAAAAACAAAACATATAAATTTTGTATTTTTAAATGGAATAGATTTTATTCATCAATTTTTTAATTTTGAAAGAAAAACAGGTAATAATTTTTTAAGTAAATCCGTTCAATATCTTGGCAAAAATAATTCGTTAAATAAATTTTTTACTAAAGTTGCTGATGAAGGTATTTTAATTTAATTATTGTAGTGTTGTATTGTTAAAATCATCAAAGGTGTAGGTGCTTAAAATTTTAGCAATTTTATCTTTTCTTTCATTAAGATTTTTAGCTTCTAATAAAACTTGTTTTTCTTCTAACGAAAAGGGTGAAGCCATTGAAAGTGCATTTATAGTTTCATCCAAACTCTGTTTTTCCAAGGCTTTCCAGTTTATGATAAAGCCTCTTTTTTTGAAAAGAGACTTGAGGTCTTTAAAAATTAATTCTAAATCTGAAAATTTCAGTTCTTCTTTTTTATTATCAAGATCATGCTCAAATTTTTTAAAATCAACTTGAAATTCTCTGTATTTATTTTCAGATATAATTTCACTTATAGTCTCAAACCTTATTAACCCCTTAAGTTCAATTAAATATCTCCCATCATCAGTTTCCTTAAAGGTTGTAATTTTTCCAACACAACCAATACCAAATAGATTTGGAGGACTGTCATAATTTTCAGAGGTTTTTGGCTGTATCATACCAATTAGCTTATCTGACTTCATACTGTCATTTATCATATCTATATAACGTGGTTCGAATATGTTTAGAGGCACTGTTGTTCGAGGAAATACTATAAAATTACTTAAAGGAAACACTGGAATTTTTTTTGGTAAATCTGAAATTTTCATAAATTAATTTTTATATCAATTTTTTTTAAAAATATAATACTTAATCCAAAAGATAATAGTAAGGTTGATATTTATTATCGTCATATTTTTCAATTTTTTTTCTTACCTGCAGAAAACTATTGGTTTTATTAAATAATTTTGCATTTTTATCAAAATTAAGAAAATCATTTGTAACTTCAATATTACAAAATTCTAATATTCTTTTTGTCTCAGTCTCTTTATTATTTGTAAAATTATTTAATTCGACATTAATAATTTTGTTTGGATATTTATCTTTAAAATAATTTATCACTTTATCATAAAGTTTTACATAATTTTTAATATCTTTAATTTTATGGGTCCAAGATAATTCGCTTAACAAAGTCTGATAAATTCCTATTATAGCATCATTTATATTTCTATGTGTATGAATAAATTTTGAATTCGGAAAAAACTTTAGAATTATCTCTATATTAAAAAAATTTTCTAAAGATTTATCTAGATAAATTTTATTTTCGAAATTATCATACTTATTAAATATTGAGTTTTGAAAAATTCTTTTATTAAGGGAAAGTTTATAATTGTTTAAATCAAAATCCTTTGAATAAATAATACTACCTATCTGTTCCAAAATAGAGGAATTTATTGCATGAAATTCTCCAACGGAGGCAATTTTTTTTTCATTGTGAGAAATTATAGTCTCTACTAAAGTTGAACCTGATCTAGGCAAGCCAACAATAAATATATGATTCGAATCATTAAAATCTTTTAATTCTTTGAAATTATCTTTAAAATTTAGTTTGTTAAAATTATTTGAAATTATATTTTTATAATAAAAATCAGATTGATTATTATAGGATTTATTAGAGTCATAGGAAAGTTGATGAGCAATTTTCAAAAAATCTACCTCTTTTTTTAAATTTCCTTTTTTTTTCTCAAATTTAGAGAACATAAAATTTATTATGCTTTTTTCAAATAGAGGAGTGTTAGCCTCATTATTAAGGTTTTTTAATGTTTCGCGATGTTTATTATTTATACTACTATTATCTAAAATAAATAAACCATAATATGATTTAACATCATTTTTGTTTACTGAAATTAAATTTAAATATTTTTCTTTTGCATTTTCAATTTTTCCTTGAGCTTGTAAAATAAGAGCCAAATTGAAAATCACACTTGGAGTATTTGGTTGAATTTGATCACATTTTTGAAAAAAAGTATTACTTTTTTCAAGTTCATTTAACCTGTAGTACATTTGCCCTGCTAAAAAATTATTTCTAAAATCTTTAGGATTATCTCTGAGTAAATTTTGAATAACAATAAATGCTTTTTTAAATTGTTTTTTTTGAACTAATTGTTTTCCTAATTCAAGAGACATAATTTACAATTATTTTTTTGGTAATCAGCACCATATTAAAAACATAATTCAAAAAATATTTATTACAACTAAGTCAAATGTTTTATTAAAATTCAGTTAAAATGGTACTTGCTAAATTTTAAAAAAGCTTCTAATTTCAGTACTTATAGAACAAGCGGGCATAGCTCAGTGGTAGAGCGTCTCGTTGCCAACGAGAAGGTCGAGGGTTCGACCCCCTTTGCCCGCTCCATAAATTGAGTAGATATCATGATTATTTGGATAGCATCATATCCCAAAAGTGGAAACACATATCTTAGATCATTCCTTTCAAGCTATTATTATTCAGAAGATGGAAAGTTTAATTTTAATTATCTTTCAAACATACGACAGTTTCCAAATTTAAAGTTTTCTAAATTTCAAGCACGTACTAAAGAGGAAGCTAGTCAAAATTGGATATTTAACCAAAATGAGTTTTTTAATAAGGAGAATTTTAACTTAACAAAGACACATAATTGTCTTTATCCTTTTAAAGGAAACCAGTTTACTTCAAACAACTTATCTTTAGGTGCTATTTACATAGTTAGAGACCCAAGAAATGTTATAACCTCCCTGACACATCACTATTCATTAAATTACGAACAAGCTTTAAATCATATGACCAATGAAGAGTCTTCTCTATTAGAAACTACAGTTGATGAGGATTATAGTAATTTTACTTATCTAAATTCTTGGTCTAATCATTATAAATCCTGGAAAAATAATTCAATATTTAAAACGTTATTTGTAAAATTTGAAGATCTTCAAAATAATAAAGAAGAAACTTTTAAAAAAATTATCTTATTTATAAAAAAATTAATGAAAGATGATAGCTATATTAATGAACAAAAATTTTTTAATTCAATTAAAACTACAAATTTTACTAATCTAAAAAATAAAGAATTAAATGAAGGTTTTGAAGAAAGTGTGTATTCAAAAAAAACTGGTAAAAAAATAAATTTTTTTAATTTAGGATTTAATAATCGCTGGCAAAAACTTTTACCATCTGATATAAAAACTAAGATTAATAAAAAATTTAATGAAGAATTAAAAGAACTAGGTTATTAAAATGAGTGAAGACTTATTAAGTAAAAAATGTGCACCGTGTGAAGGGGGTGTAATCCCGTTTGATATTTCAGAAATTCATAAATATCAGAAAAAAGTAGATGGTTGGGACATATCAGAGGGGGATGAAAAAATATTTTTTTTATGCAAAAAATTTAAGTTTGAAAATTTTTTAAAAAGCCAAGAATTTGTAAATGAAGTAGGAAAAGTATCAGAAGATGAAGGCCATCACCCTGAAATATCATTTGGATGGGGATATGCAGAAATCAGAATTACTACTCATGCAATTAAGGGTCTATCAGAAAACGATTTTATTTTAGCAGCAAAAATTGATAAAATTAATGTCTGAAGTGTCTAGTTTTAGAGAAAATTAGAGCTGTATTTGTTTGATTTGCAAAATTAATAATTTCTTTATCCTTTATTGATCCAGATGGCTGGATGATAGCTTGCACACCAGACTGTACTAATTTTTCAATACCATCAACAAATGGAAAAAATGCATCTGAAGCTGCAACTAAATTATCATTTAATTTGTTAAATTTTTTCATTTTGTTTATTGCTAATTTGCAGCTATCCAAACGACTTGGTTGTCCTGAGCCAATACCAGCCGTTGACTCATTTGCAGCAAGAACTATTGCATTAGATTTAACATATCGACAAATATTAAATGCAAAAATTAAATTTTTCATTTCTTTTACACTTGGTTTTCGTTTAGACACAATTCTAAAATCTTTAGCAGTAAATTTTTTTTGGTCTTCTGATTGTATTAATATTTCGTCACCTATTGATACATGTTTTAAACTGTTATTATTTATGTAGTTTGAAGCATCTATTAATCTTAAATTCTTTTTTTTCTTTAATATTTTCAAAGCATTAGTGTCAAACTTATTAGCAATAATTACTTCAAGAAATAGCTTATTTAACTCAAGAGCTAAAAGTTTTGTTATTTTAAAATTACAGGAAACTATACCTCCAAAAGCACTGACGGGGTCACATTCCAATGCAGATTTATAGCTCTCAAGATGGTTCTTTTTAATTGAAACTCCACAAGGATTTGCATGTTTTACAATTACTGTTCCCGTATCATTAGGTAGTGATTTTGATATTGTTAGAGCTGCAAAAATATCGTTATAATTATTGTAACTTAGCTGTTTTCCATGGATTTGTTTTATATCCATTTCTGATTTTCTTGAATAAATCCTACTTTCCTGATGAGGATTTTCACCATATCTTAGTATTTCAATTAAGTTACCATGTAACACTTTTTTTTTTGGAAAGTTAGTATTTGTTACTTTATTAAAGTAGTTTGAAATTACAGAATCGTAATAAGCTGTTTCGGTAAAAGCTATTCTTGATAGTTTTTCTCTAAAATTTAAAGATGTAGATCCTTTATTTTTATTTAGTTCATTTATTAATTCTTTATATTGTTCTGATGAAGTAATCACAGTAACATCTTTATAATTTTTTGCTGCAGATCTGACCATTGTAGGACCCCCCACGTCAATATTTTCTATTATTTTTGTATGATCAGTTGTTTTTTTTAGTGTGTTTTCGAAAGGATAAAAATTAACAATTACTAAATCTATATTTTCAAACTTATTAATTTTTAAATCTTTTGTATGTAATTTATTGTCCCTTTTGTTCAAAATTCCAGCATGTATTTTAGGGTGAAGGGTTTTTACTCTTCCCTCTAAAATTTCAGGTGAATTAGTAAATTCAGAAACTTCAATACAATTAAATTTCAATTTTTTAATTTCTTTAAATGTACCGCCAGAACTTATAATTTTTATTTTATTATTTTTTAATACTCTTAGAAGAGGTTTGAGATTTTTTTTATCTGAGACAGAAATCAAAGCTGTTTCTATTTTTTTCATTATAATTTAATTAATTCCCATTTAATTATTTGCTTACTTTCTTTGTTCATTCCAGAAATAAAAATATTTTGATTATCTTTGTATGAATTTTTATTGCCAAAATAAAGGCTATTTTCAATATTTATATCGAAATTATCACAACTAAATTTCCAACCTTCATCTTCTAACTCAATAAGTATAGATTTATTGTCTTGAGTTTTCATCACCTTGGAATTTGGATCGAGATGAAATCTAATATCAAATTTAATCTCTTTATTGGGATTTTTTCTTAACATTTTATCAGACCCTACAAATCTGTTTTGTTCTGGATAAAATTCAATTTCCCTTTCGTGAATTGTATTAAATTTTTTAAAATATCCATCATGTGATGCTGTAATCTTCCAGTAATTTTTTTCCCACACAATATTTTTTTTTGAAACTTTAAGTCCTTTCTCAACTAGAATATTTCTTTTAATTTTTTTGGAGGAACATGAAGAAAAATCTTCAATAATTAGTGTACTATGAAGAGCAGTACTTTTAGAAAGTTTGTTTAATTTGTCCCTTTTGTCTGAGAAATATCCAGAATTGGTTATTAACTTTTTTTGATTTGAAAGTATTTCAAATGATAGAGCTCCATATTGATAATCTATAGAAAAGTTACTACTTGGACTTGAACCTACATCCATTGCTAGAACCACCTTTTTATTTTTCAAAATGACATATCCACCAAGCTCATTAACTTCATTTTTAAAAGTATAACCAAATCTTTTTAGGTATTGATCAAAATCACTATTTTTTGAGAGGTAATTTCCGTTAAAGAAAATATCAGTTCCAATATTTTTCCAAATAAAAGCATAACTTGACCCCAAATAAAATATTGTTTCATCTATATATTCCGGAATAATATGTTGAGATTCTTTGAACCACTCTCTTATGATAATAAAGTATTTAAGATAAAAAACTAATTGTTTAATGTTTCTCGATTTCGTAAACCCTTCATTATCAATTGAAGATTTAATTATATTTTTTAAAATACCTAATCCACTGTCAAGATAGTTTTTTTCGTTTTGATAAGCTAAACCAGTTAAGATTATTGCAGAACAACCAATCAATTTATTTTCAAATTCATTTGAGGATTTAATTTCATTTAATAAATGATTGGTTTGCTTTTTAATCATATGATCAAACATTAAGCGGTACTCTTTGTTGGAATCTTGATATGTTAGTTGATGATTTGATAACCAAGCAATTATTCTTTTGGAGGTTAGATCAAATTCCCAAGTATACTTGTTATATTTACTATTATCTTTTACCCAATTTTTAATTACTGACTGTGTAGTTTCTTTGGATGATTTTAAATCAAGACTGAAAAACCAAAAAAAATTATTCAACTTTTCAAAGTCTTTTGTGCTCATTTTATTTTGCCAAATAGTCTCAACAGCAAAATCTTCAATTCGATATTTTTTATTTTGATACTTTATGATTGAGGATAGGAGGTGAGGGCTGGGCTTATATTGAAAATTATTATCAAAAGTTTTTGAAATTTTCTTTTCGTAAAAATTAGAATTTTGATAAATTCTCTTAAGGTTGTCTTTTAGACCATAATAAAATTGGCCTAAAAATCCTAAGGAATTTGCATTAATCATTAACTTATTTTAGTTTTAATAAATTAATATTCTTTTTTACATCTCCATCATTACTTTTGAATATAGTTGTACCTGAAACAAGAATATTTGCTCCAGCATCAATAGCAATTTTGCAATTTTCAAAATTTATTCCACCATCTATTTCAATATCAAATTTCAAATTTTTCTCTTGTTGAATTTTTTTAAGTTGTTTTATTTTATCTAACACTTCTGGCATAAATTTTTGACCTCCAAAACCTGGATTAACACTCATGATTAAAACCAAATCTATTTGATCTAAAAATTCAGCAATTAATTCAATTTTTGACTCTGGATTAAGGGAAACCCCAACCTTTTTATTTAAATTTTTAATTACTTTAATAGAGTCTGCCAGACTTTGAGTTGCTTCTGGGTGAATTGTAATTATATCTGCCCCAGCTTCTGCATACGATTCTATGTATTTGTGGACTGGTGAAATCATTAAATGAACATCAAATTTTAAAGAACAATGTTTTCGTAGAGCCTTAATTACTGGAGGACCAATAGTTAAATTTGGAACAAAATGACCATCCATGACATCAACATGGATCATGTCAGCTCCAGCTTCCTCTAATCTCTTTATTTCGTTACCTAATTGACTAAAGTCAGCAGATAAGATTGAAGGTGAAATTTGTATATTTTTCATTGATAGCTAGACTACTAGTATCAATTTTTAAAATTTAATTGAATTAAAAAATTGATAAATTTGTCTCGATATTTCACTTTCAAGCGGAAATGATAGCATCCCCATAACAGAATAGCCCAAGATCCAAGGCATTAAGTAAAATCTAATCATATAAAAAAACCATGCTACATATAAGGGCACAAGCGGACCTATAATAAATGAAGGAGTAATTGGCTTAAATAGTCTGATCAAAGGATTTGTGTATTTAACAAATACTCTCATAAAAAAGAATTGAGAGTCTTCTCTTTGAAAGATATTCATCGCAACTCGACCAATTAATGTCCACATAATTATTCCTAAAAAATAATCAATAAAATATATAAACGGATGAAAGTTTGCTGACATTTAAGATTTATATTTGAAAAAGAAAAGAAAGAAAAGGGGCGAAATTAATCGCCCCTTACAAAGTTTATTTACTGTTTTCCAAGAATTGTTTTACCACTTGGCACACGTACTTCATCAACCATTTTTTGAGTTGCTTTGTCTGGCTCTTGAGTCATTAAACTCACAACCACCATCGCAACCAAACTAACAGCTGATCCGAAGATACCAAATGTCAATTGAGTAATTCCTAGGAATCCACTTCCACCAGTTCGTACCCAAACTAAGTACCAAGTACCAGCAGCTAGACCTCCTAACATACCAGCAATAGCACCTTGTCTGTTAGCTCTTTTCCACCACACACCAAGTACAAGTGGGAAGAACAATCCAGACATCGCAAAGTCAAATGCCCAGATAACTGAACCTAAGATACCTTGGATCTCCATTGCTGCAATTGTTGCTCCAGCAAAACCAATTACTACAAGTAATACCCTTGCAACAACTAGTCGTTTTGCAGTTTCCGCTTTTGGATCAATGATTTTATAGTAAACATCATGTGATATAGCGTTTGCAATTGCTAGAATCAAACCATCAGCTGTTGACATGGCAGCTGCCATACCTCCAGCAGCAACTAAACCTGAGATTACGTAAGGTAATCCAGCTATCTCTGGAGTTGCTAATACAACGGCTTTACCACCCATGAAGAACTCGTTTAATTCAACAGTTCCATTTCCGTTAAAGTCGCTGATAAACATTAAGTTTGCTTGGTTCCAGTTTTGATACCAATCTATCGCCTGAACTTCTGCAATTGATTTACCGATAATACCAGTTGATAAAGTCGGATCAATCAATGACAACTTAGATAGTGTAGCTAACATTGGAGCAGATGAATAAAGTAGGAAGATAAAGAATAGTGACCAACCTACTGATTTTCTAGCTGCTTTAACACTTGGAGTAGTAAAGTATCTCATCATCACGTGAGGTAATGATGCTGTTCCCATCATCATTGCCAATGCTAATGAAATAAATGCCCAAGGTGTTGCGTTAACTGCAGAGTGAGCTTTAGTTATTCCTGCTAAGCCTTTAGGTACCGTTGCTAGATCAGCAGCAGAGTTTTTAACAAAACCAAACTGTGATTCTAACTCACCAATTCTAGCTACCTCATCAGCTAACATAAAGTGCGGGAAGAAACCTGCACCCATTTTGTTACTGATCCAGAAAACTGGAAGTAAGTAAGCTATAATTAGTACGATATATTGCGCAACCTGTGTCCAAGTTACCCCTCTCATACCACCTAACATTGAACATAATAATATACTTATTAGTCCAATATAAACTGCGTATTGGAATGGAATATCAAGTGCAACAGATGCAATAGTACCTGTAGCGTTAATTTGCGCTGTTACATAAGTAAATGAAGCAACGGTTAAAACCACTACTGCACTAAACCTAGCTAAATTACCACCGTATCTTGTACCTATAAAATCTGGAACTGTATAACAGCCAAATTTTCTTAAGTATGGTGCTAATAAAGATGCAACTAACACGTAACCACCAGTCCAACCTACAAGTAGAGCCATATAGCCGTAACCTTTAAAGTAAATACCTCCAGCCATTGCAACGAATGATGCACCAGACATCCAGTCTGCTGCCGTGGCCATTCCGTTGAATACCGTTGGTACTTGCCTTCCAGCTACGTAATACGCATCTGCTTGGGCTGTTCGTGACAGGTAGCCGATCAATGCATAGATGAACACGGTAAATGCCACAAAAGCAATACCGATTGCTTTAGCAGTCATACCCATCTGTTCTGCAATTGCCATAATAATTATAAAACCTATGAACCCTCCGGTATAGATTCCATAAATCTTAGGCAAGTTGTCTATAAAATTACCCTGTTTCATTATTCATCCTCTCTTTCGCTGAAGCCAAACTCTTCATCGATTTTTTCTTGCCTATTCGCAAACCAGAAAATTAGAATTACGAATGCGCCAAGAGATCCCTGACATGTAAACCAGTATGTCCACGGATAACCGAAAGGTCCTGTGACCTTGTTCATTTCAGCTCCAAAAAGGAAGATGCCAATTGAGAATATAAACCAGATTGCTAACGTTATCATCAGCAAACCTCTGGATTTCTCCCAATGTTTTTCTTGATTTGACATTTTTACCTCTCTATTTAGTTATAACTGGCAAAACCATAACCATTATGAGGCTTTTGAAAAGACCTAAATTTAACCATAATAGGTACTTATTTACTTACTTTTTTAGGGTATAAATGCCACATACGGCGCAAATTATGGCAAAATACAAGTTAACTTGGAAAGATTTAACAACTACGGATTTTAAGACTTATTTGTTCGCAATGTTTAAGGCGTTCATCCCTAAAAAAAAAATTAAAAATTTAGATGAACTTGAAGTCTTTATACAAACTAAATCTGCATGGGTTACGCAAGTAACTTTATATAATTATTTAAAAACTCGAATGGGAACAAGATATGTTCTCCATTTTGATAATGATGAATTCATGGCATCCGTCAATCTTGCTAAATGGAATATTTATTCTGTAGCACTTCAAGATTTATCTTTTTTTACGTTTTCATATTTAAAAGTAAATTTTAATTTTCAAGATATCAATCGAGCAAAAGAAATTTTTAATAAAATTTTAGACGATGAAATTTCAAATAAAATGCCACTAGATATTGTTGACCAGGCTAGAATAGATTTTGAAAACAGATTTCAAAATATTAACTGGGAAATTTATTACACTGATTTACCATTTAATCCTAGCGCATTGTCATTATATAAGTGGGCTCCAATTGCTGAGGAATTAAAATCTCTAGATCGAAAAATTGTTTTAAACTCTATGATATTAAAGTGGGATGTTATTAAACAAGAATTTCATGACTTAATTCAGTTTTAAATATTTTTTCTATTATCAACTAAACTATCAACAACACTCGGATCTGCTAAAGTAGTAGTGTCTCCTAGTTGTCCGTGTTCGTTTGCAGCAATCTTCCTTAAAATTCTTCTCATTATCTTACCTGATCTAGTTTTCGGAAGACCTGGAGTAAAATGTATTAAGTCTGGAGTTGCCAAGGGACCAATTTGTTTTCTAACCCAAAGTTTTAGATCTCTTTCAAGATCTCCAGTTTCTGTTTCACCTGCATTCAAAGTTACATAACAATACAAACCATTTCCTTTTATATCATGAGGATAACCAACTACTGCTGCTTCAGCAACTTTTGGATGTGCAACAAATGCACTTTCAATCTCAGCGGTACCTAGATTATGTCCAGAT
Organism: uncultured Pelagibacteraceae bacterium; assembly: GCA_902526115.1. GTDB lineage: Bacteria > Pseudomonadota > Alphaproteobacteria > Pelagibacterales > Pelagibacteraceae > Pelagibacter. Next base: position 17,276 of record CABZJV010000008.1, on the reverse strand, counting down.
ACAATAATTACATCATCAACTCGTCCAGTGATCCAGTAATATCCATCTTTATCTCTTCTACATCCGTCACCAGTAAAATATTTTCCATTAAACTGAGAAAAATATGTGTCGATAAATCTTTGATGGTCTCCATAAACAGTTCTCATTTGACCTGGCCATGATTGAGCAATACAAAGTCTTCCCTCCCCAGCGCCTTTTATCTCTTTACCGTTCTTATCAACAATGACAGGCTTTATTCCATAAAAAGGTTTAGTCGCTGAACCTGGTTTTAATGGTATGGCTCCTGTTTGAGGAGCAATCAGTATCCCTCCAGTCTCAGTTTGCCACCAAGTATCTACAATTGGGCTTTTAGAGTTACCAACCGTTTTGTAATACCACATCCAAGCCTCAGGATTGATTGGTTCACCAACAGTCCCGAGTAATTTTATTGATTTTCTTGAAGTTTTTTTCACTGGTTTATCACCTTCACGCATTAAAGCTCTAATTGCCGTAGGAGCAGTATAGAAAATATTTACTTTATATTTATCAACGATCTGCCACCACCTAGAAGTATCAGGATAATTAGGAATTCCTTCGAACATTATTGTTGTTGCACCATTAGCAAGAGGTCCATAAATAATATAACTATGCCCAGTTACCCATCCAATATCAGCAGTGCACCAATAAATATCTTTTGGTTTATAATTAAAAATATATTGATGCGTCATTGATGCGTAAACCATATATCCACCAGTAGTATGAAGAACTCCTTTTGGTTTACCAGTTGAACCAGAAGTATATAAAATAAATAAAGGATCCTCAGCATTCATTTCTTCAGGCTCACAATGGTTTGAAACGTCTTTAATTAAATCATGATACCAAACATCTCTTTCTTCATCCCAATTAATGTAATTTCCAGTTCGTTTAACAACGATACATTTTTTTACATTTGGACAACTTGTTAAAGCCTCATCAGTTGTATATTTCAAGGGAATAGTTTTTCCACCTCTAACACCTTCATCAGCAGTAATTATATATTCAGACTCACAATCATTTACTCTTCCTGAAATTGACTCTGCAGAAAAACCACCAAATATTATTGAATGAACCGCACCTATTCTTACACATGCAAGCATTAAAATTGCAAGCTCTGGGATCATGGTTAAATAAATTGTAACTCGATCACCTTTTTTAATTCCAAGTTTTTTTAAACCATTTGCAGCTTTTGAAACCTTCTGGTGAAGTTGTTTATAAGAAATTTTTTGACTATCTTTTGGATCATCACCAACCCAAATAATTGCAGTTTTATCTTTTTTGTCTTTTAAGTGTCTATCAATACAGTTTGCAGAGGCATTTAAAGTTCCATCTTGATACCATTTAATTTTTACTTCTTTAGTACTGTATTTAACATCTTTGATTTTTTTATAAGGTTTTATCCAAGTAATTCTTTTTCCCTCTTTTCTCCAAAAATCATCATTACTTTTTATAGATTGAGAGTATTTTTGTTGGTACTTACTTTTATTTGCCAAACTTGCCTTTACCCACTCTGGTTTGGTTTTTATAATTATTTCAGGGGGAGCAGAACCATTCTCTTTTTTGGTTTTCTTTTTACTTTTTTTTCTTTTTCTAATTTTTTTTGAAACCTTTTTTACTTTAGTTTTTTTCTTGACTTTTTTAGACGATTTTTTTTTTACTTTAGATTTTTTTTTTTTCTTCTTGGGCATTTGAAAATTTTTTTTTTAAATTCTACTCATGTTATTTATAATTTTCCAGCTTTTATAATCGATTGGCATCACAGATAATCTACTCTGTTTAATTAACGCTAAATTGCCCAATTCCTTACGTTTTTTTATATCCTCTAAAGTAACTGCTCTATCTAATTTCTTTTTAAACTTAACAGTTACAGCTACAAAGCGTCCACTTTTATCAGTTTTGTCAATGTAGTGTTCTTTAATGACCTCTACAATACCCACAATTTCTTTACCAATATTCGAATGATAAAAAAAACAAAGATCACCCTTTTTCATAGTCTTTAAATTTTTTGCAGCCTGATAATTTCTTACACCGTCCCATGGCGCACCTTTAGCACCTGATTTTATTTGTTGATCAATAGACCATACATCTGGTTCAGATTTCATTAACCAATACTGCATTATAATTGAACTCCAGCTCCTTTTAAAAAAGCAGCATCTTCATCCAAAGGCCATCTAGGTTTTGCAGGGTGATCCAATTCACTAAACTGTTTTAACTTAAATTTTTCTAAACCAACCATAGCTATCATTGCAGCATTATCTCCACAAAAATCTATTGGTGGAAAAATACTTTGGTAGTCTTGCTCTTTACATAAACTGATTAGCATATTTCTAATATTTTTATTAGCTGCTACTCCTCCAGCAACAACAAAATTTTTTTTAGTTGGGTTACTATGTTTTTCAAAATCTTTGAAAGCAATTTTAGTTTTTTTATATAAAATTTCTTCTATTGTTCTTTGAAATGACGCAGCTAAATCAAATTTTTCTTGATCAGTTTTAATATTTTTTGTTACTTTTAATACTGCAGTTTTAAGTCCTGCAAAAGATAAATTGCAACCACCTTTATTAAAAATAGGTTTTGGTAAATCATATTTACTTGGATCACCTTTTTTTGCTAAAATTTCTATTTGCGAACCACCTGGAAATTCTATTCCTAAAAGTTTTGCAGTTTTGTCAAATGCTTCTCCTAAAGCATCATCAATCGTTGTGCCCAATCTTTTATATTTACCTAAACCTTGAACATTTAAAAATTGTGAATGTCCGCCTGATATTAACAAAAGCAGGTAGGGATAATTTAAATTTGAATTTAATTTAGGACTTAAGGCGTGACCTTCTAAATGATTAATCGCTATAAAAGGTTTATCTATAGAAGCGGCAAAAGCTTTTCCAAAACTTAAACCAACTGATAGACAAACAATTAAGCCAGGTCCTGCAGTGGAAGCTACAGCATCAATTTCGTTAATTTTTTTTCCACTATCGTCAATAGCTTTTTGAACAATCCAATCAATTTTTTCAACATGGGACCGTGCTGCTAATTCAGGAACCACTCCCCCAAATTCTTTATGAACTTCGACTTGGCTTGAAACAATGTTTGATAAAATCACTGGGTTTCCCAGCTCATTTTCGGTTATTATTGATGCAGCTGTCTCATCACAGCTTGTTTCTATTCCAAGAATTAAAGGTTTTTTACTCATTCAAATAGTTTTTAATAATTGTACAATCTCAATACAAGTAAGAAATAAATATATTTATGAGTAGAAAAATTATCATTGGATCTAGAGGAAGTAAGTTGGCGATGCTTTATGCACAAAAAGCTAAAGATAAAATTACTAAAAGTAATGATTTTAGTGATGAGGATATTGTTATTAAAAAAATTTCAACTAAAGGGGATGAGATACAGAATATTAGATTGTCAGAAATTGGAGGTAAAGGATTATTTTCAAGTAATATTGAAAAAGAGCTTCAAGATAAAAGTATTGATATTGCGGTTCATGCACTTAAGGATATGCCAGCTATTGAAACAAAAGGTCTTCAAACAAATTCATTTTTAGAAAGAAACGATCCAAGAGAAATTCTTATTACAATGAATAAACAAAAATTAATAGATTTAAAAAAAAATTCTATAATTGGCACTTCATCTTTCAGAAGAGAATATCAAATTAAAAAAATTAGGCCTGATCTCGAATGTAAAATTATTAGAGGAAATGTTGATACACGAATTAAAAAACTAAAAGATGGAGAGTATGATGCAATAATCTTATCTTATGCAGGAATTAAATTTTTAAATTTTGATAATGAAATTTCAGAAATTTTTTCTCCAGAACAAGTAATTCCAAGTGCTGGACAAGGTATAATTGCCCTACAATGTAGAGAAGGGGATGAAGAAATAATTTCAGTTTTAAAAAAAATAAATCACAACGAAACATTTATAAGAGCACATGTTGAGAGAAATATTCTTAAAGTTTTGGAGGGTGACTGTGAAACAGCTGTTGGTGCTCATTCAAAAATAGAGAGTGGTAAGATTACTGTTGAAGCTGAACTATTTTCTTTAGATGGGTCTAAAAGATTTCATGAAAAAAAAACTGGTAAATTAGAAAAATTTAGTCAAATTGGCAGAGAAGTAGGTCAAATATTAAAAACAAAATCTAATAATTCATATAAAAGATAATATGCATATTTTATTAACAAGACCGCTAGAGGACTGTTCAGAAATGATCGTTAAATTTAAATCTTTAGGTCATATAGTTTCTCATCTTCCTGTGTTAAGTGTTGAGGAAGTAGTCCATGATAAGATTAATTTTGAGGATTTTAATGGAGTTATTTTCACTAGTGCTAATGCAGTAAAATTTATAAATCATGATGAAATTAATAAGACAATTAAATGTTTTTGTGTCGGAGAGGCAACTGAAAAAAAAGCAAGAAGTTTTGGTTTCCATAATACTATTGCAGCAGAGGGAAATGTTTCAAATTTAAAAGAATTAATTATACAAAATCACGATTCATCGAATGGACAATTACTTTACGTTAGTGGAGAAACTATAACTGTTGATCTTGATCAGCAATTAATAAATGAGGGTTACACTATAAAGAGAATTATAAATTATAAAGTTAATCATAATCAAAACTTTAAAGACGAATTCGTAAATAAATTAAAACAAAATATGCCTGATATAGTATATGTTTACTCTCAAAATAGTGGATCAAGTTTTTTAAATTTTATCAAATTTCATCAATTAGAAAGCCTTTGGATGGATACAAATTTAATGTGTATAGGTGAAAAAACCTCGTCAATACTGAATGAAATTAAATGGAAAAAGATATTTCTTTTTAATCCTGGAGAAGAGGAGTTTTTGTTATATAAAATTTAGCCATGGATTTAATAAATAATTTTTCTGATATTTTTTTATCGGTTTGGAATAAGGGAATTCTTGGGGTTGATATTTTTCAAATTTTAATTGGTATTGGTATATTTTTAATTTTCCTAATTTTCAGAGGATTAATCAGTAAGCTAGTTATTAAAAAATTAGAAATTATCTCAAAGAGAACTACAAACAAACTAGATGATACTTTTGTTCGATCTTTAGAAGGCCCAGCCAGATTTTTACCAATTGTTTTAGGTTTTTTTATAGCAAGTTATTACATGACCTTTTCTGCAGAAGGTAGAGATGTAGTAGACACAATTAACAGAACTTTAATAACAATTTTAATATTTTGGGTTATCCATCAAATAATTGAGCCAGTATCATATATATTAAGTGGACTAGATAAACTTTTAACAAGAGAACTTATTGGATGGATAATTAAATCATTAAAAGTACTAATTTTTATACTTGGTTTGGCCGCTGTACTTGAGTTGTGGGGAATTAAAATAGGACCAATTATTGCCGGACTAGGTTTGTTTGGTGTCGCAGTAGCTCTTGGTGCACAAGATTTATTTAAAAATCTAATTTCAGGAATATTAGTGCTAGTTGAAAAAAGATTTAAAATTGGAGATTGGATTGCTGTTGAAGGAATTATAGAAGGGATAGTTGAAAAAATTGGATTTAGGTCAACTACAATTAGAAAGTTTGATAAGTCTCTAGCAATCATTCCAAATTTTCAGTTTGCAGAAAATGCAGTAATAAATGTTAGTGAAACTTCAAATTGGAGAGTGAGGTGGATTATAACTCTTCAGTACGATTCTACGATCGAACAATTAAAAAAAGTAAGAGATGAAATAGAAGAATATATTAACAAAAGTGAAGACTTTAATCAGTCAACAGGTGTTGCTGTTAGGATAGAAAAGTTTTCAGATAGCTCCATTGATTTGTTAGTAAGGTGTTTTACTAACTCAAATAGCTGGAGCAATTCTTTAGATGTGAAAGAAAGATTAGCTATTGAAATTAAAAAAATTGTTGAAAAAAATGGTGCTTCTTTTGCATTTCCAAGTCAGTCTATTTATGTCGAAAAAAAATGATAGCAATTTTTTATTTAGTTTTGCAAATTTTAAAACTTTACTCATACGTCGTAATTGCCAATGTAATTATAAGTTGGTTAATTGCTTTTAATGTTTTGAATACACAAAATAGATTTGTTTATTCAATTTTAGAATTAAGTTACAGACTTACAGACCCAATTTTAAATAAAATAAGACGATTTATGCCAAATTTGGGTAGTTTAGATATTTCTCCAATTGTTCTTCTTTTATTGATTTGGTTTATTGAAATGTGTATGAAACTCTACATCGCGCCAATGATTTTTTAGAAAGTTTTAATGATCTTAATAGACGGAAAGAAAATAGCTGCAGAATTACGAGAGGAGCTAAAGCATGAGGTTGATGGTTTAAAAGCAAAATATAATAAGGTCCCAGGTTTAACTGTGATCCTCATTGGAGATTTAGCTCCTAGCCAAATTTATGTTCGAAACAAAGAAAAATCAGCAAATGAGGTTGGTTTAAAATCTGAAGTTTTAAAGTACCCAGATTCAGTTGATGAAAAAACTATATTAGAGAAAATTGAGGAACTAAATAAAGATGAGACTGTTTCAGGAATATTGGTTCAGTTACCACTCCCAAAACATATTGATAAACAAAAAGTAATAGAAACTATTTTACCCTCAAAAGATGTTGATGGTTTTCATCCAATGAATGTTGGAAATCTTTCTTCTGGATACGAAAGTTCAGTACCGTGTACTCCATTAGGTTGTTATCTCTTAATTAAAAAAGTTGAACCTAACTTAAGTGGAAAAAAAGCAGTAATAGTTGGAAGGTCAAATTTAAATGGAAAACCAATGACACAACTTCTTTTAAAAGAAAACTGCACAGTAACAATAACACATTCAAAAACTAAAGACTTAAAAGCAGAATGCTTGAAGGCCGATATAATAGTTGCAGCAGTTGGTATCCCAGAACTCATAAAAGGTGATTGGGTTAAAAAAGATACCATCGTCATTGATGTAGGTATTAATAAAACTGAAAATGGCATTGTAGGAGACGTTGATTTTGACGAAGTTTCAAAAAATGCTAAAGCTTTAACGCCAGTTCCTGGTGGTGTGGGTCCAATGACAATCGCTTGTTTATTGAAAAATACTATAGAGTGTTTCAAAAGATCGCAAATTTAGCAATTAATTTAATAATTTATTCTGTTAATCTAAGCTATGAAAAAACCTAAGTATCCTTATAGGATTGCCATAATTTTTCTTTTACTGACTTTTCCGACAATTGGGGCAACTCAACTTGGTTGGTATCTTCATGATCAGCAAACAGGGTTTGACTATGGAATGATTGTTGGTACTGTTTCTGTAATTTATGCAGCATATTTACTGTATGAGAAAAAATGGAGAGAGGAAGATGAAGATTAGCTTATGGAAAAGATAATTTTTTTTGGTTTAGTAATACCCATTATGGCTTATGTTCTATATTTAGGTGGCATGGCAATTATGAATGGATTTAATGCTAAAGAGTCTAATAGGGCTGAAAAAGAGACCGTTTCAGATGAGACCGATGTTAATGCCCCACTAGAAAGCAGCTCTTTGAGTGATGAGTTAGAAAAATTAAATCAGCTAAAAAAAGATGGAGTTTTAACTCAAGAAGAATTTGAAAAGGCAAAAAATAAGTTATTAAAAAACTAAAATTGGATTAATTCATTTTTGTTAATAACATCATAGTAACTCCAAACACAAAAATTATAATCCCAATAATTTCCATTTTTGTTATTTTTTCTTTAAAAAAATATTTTGATGATACAAAACTAAAGAATATTTCAACTTGCCCTAAAGCTCTCACAAAAGATGCTTGAATAAATGTAAAAGCAAAAAACCACGATAATGTTGCCAAAAAACCAGTAAGTCCTGCCAAACAACTCTCTAATTTATTATTTCTAAACTTCCTAAATTCTGATCTTTCATAAACCAATAGATAAACAGAAATTAAAAAAGTTTGAATTATTAGTCCAAAAAATAAAGTAATAATCGCTTTGTCAAAATTAGATGAAAAATCTTCTAATGATAATGCAGCGGCTCTAAAAAAAACCACACTTAATCCTAAAAAAAGTCCCGTTAACAATCCAATAAATGTTGTCTTTGAAAAAAAGTTACTAAAAAATAATTTTAGATCTTTTATTGATATAATTATTACTCCAACTGTTGCAATTATTATTCCAAAAATTCCAAAAATATTCAATTTATCTTTTAACAAAAAATATTCAAAAATAGCAACTTGAACGACCTCAGTTTTACTTAAAGATGTTCCGACAACAAAATTTGAAAAATTAAAAAGGTAGAGCAAAGTAAAAGTAAATATTATTTGAAAAATTGATGCTATAGATGTTAGATAAATAAAATCTGTTTGCTTTAATATCTCAGAAATTATCTCAAAGTTACCAAAGTTTAAAAAAAAAATTAGTATTGCAAAAGGTAAAGCAAAGGCAAATCTTACATAAGTTGAAGCAACAGTTGAAAGGTCTTTATTTAATTTTTTTTGTAAAGAGGATCTAAGATTTTGAAAAAAAGCGCCAGAAATAGTAAAAATTATCCAACTCATTAGAAAATATTAAAGCTTTGTTTTATATTAAAAATAAACAACAACTATATATAAAAATTATTTATTCTCCATTAACCAAAGGCTATTACCTGCTAAAAAATATAATTTTCCGTCTTCTGGATGAATTTGAATGTCTCTTATTCTTCCAATTTTGTCTTTAAAAATAATTTGTTCATCAATATTATTTAAATCATTAAAAACAATTTTTCTTAGGGACTTATCTTTTAGTGAAGTAATTAAAGCATCACCATTCCAATTTTGAAACTCTTTTCCTTTATAAATTGTAATTGCACTTACAGCAATTGATGGTACCCAGTATTGAATTGCTTTTGTAAAGCCTGGTTTCCATTTGGGACCTATTTTAGTGCCCGAGTAGTTAGTTCCACCCCAACCTAAGATTTTCCAACCATAATTCTCACCTTTTTTTGCTTCTCCAAACCAATCTCCACCTTTAGCGCCGTGATTGCTCATATAAATTTTTTTATCAAAGGGGGATAAAGCTAATCCTTGAGGATTTCTTACTCCAATTTGATAAATTTCTGGTAGCCAATTTGATTTTCCCTCAAATTTAGGATTATCTTTAGGTATACTTCCGTCAAGGTGAATTCTAATAATGCTTCCTGGATGTTTCGTTGGGTCTTGAGAAATCATTCCTTGTCCTCTTTCCCCAGCAGATGCAAATAAAAATTTACCTTTAATTGCCAATCTAGATCCAAAATGGTAACCAGAGTCTATTGGAGGATTTGCCTGAAAAATATTTTCGAAATTTAATTCATTTTTATTTAATTTTGCTTTTGCAATAGATGTACTTGTTTTCCAACTGCCTCTATCTTCTGTATAAGAAATCCAAATTTCGTTATTTTGAGAAATAATATCTAAGAGACCACCCTGACCATAAACTAAATAATTAAGATTATGCTTAACTTCCAATATTTCTTTTGTATCAATATTTATAATTTTTATTTTTCCACCTTTTTCTGTAACAATTATTTCATCTTTATTAATAAAAGATGATCCCCAAGGATCTTCAAGTGAAGCAATTTTTTTAAAATTAAAATTAGCAGAAAAACTATTGGAAATTAGAAAAATTAAAAATAATCCAGAAAAAAAAAACTTTTTCACCTTATGAAAGTTTAGATCTACCACCATCAACAGCAATTATTTGACCAGTTACCCAAGAACTTTCATCTGTGATTAAAAATTTAGCTAATGACGCTGAGTCTTTGCCTTCACCCAATCTCTTTAATGGGTGAGCTTTTGCGATACCTTCTGCTATAGCAGTATTTTTTAACATAGGCTCTGCAATTTTTGATTTTGTTAGACTTGGAGCAACACAATTTACTCTAATATGTGGGGCAAATTCTGCAGCAAGAGAAACTGTTAAACCTTCAACCGCTGCTTTTGTTGATGCGATGATGGCATGGTTGGTAAAACCTCTTTGCGCTGCCACTGTAGAAAATAAAACAATTGAACCTTTATTTTTTTTTAAACTTTCTTGATATCCTTTAATAGCTTCAACAGCTGAATATAAATTTAGCTTCATACATTTAGTGAAATCTTCTTCTTTCACCATTCGTAAAGGTTTTAAATCTATTGAGCCAACGCAGTAAGCAATACCTTTTATTTCCGGTACATCAGCTTTGACTTTTTCCATAAAGCCCTCTTCTAAAACGTCAGCAACTGTAAATGAACATCCTAGTTTACCTGCGATAGCGCCTACTTCATTCTCATTCCTTGCGACTAAATGAATGTCATGACTAGAATTTTTTAATTGCTCAGATAGGTTGGAGCCAATAGATCCTGTCGCACCAAAAATAAGATATTTTTCTGACATTAAAAATTTTATTAGTTATATTTAACTATGAAGTTATTTTTTATACTTGGTAATCAATTATTTCCAATAAAATACATCGACCGCTTCAAAAAAGACCATACGTTTTTTATGGCAGAAGATAAAGGTTTATGTACTTATGAAAAACACCATAAGCAAAAAATTCTGTTGTTTTTGTCATCTATGCGGTCTTATGCAGATAGTCTTAAGAAAAATAAATTTAAATTAGAATATTCTAAAATTGAAGACAAAGAATTTAGCGAAGATTATTTAAAAAAATTAAAAAAAATAATTAACCAAAAAAAAATTAAAGAAGTTTCTAGTTTCGAGATAGAAGACAAGCCTTTTGAACAAAAGATTTTCATGTTTTTTAAAAAAGAGAAGATTGATTGGAATATTATTCAAACACCAATGTTTTTAAATTCTCGTGAAGAATTTAAAAAATATCTAGGTAATTCAAAAAAACCATTTATGGCAACTTTCTACAAAGATGTAAGAAAAAAATCTGGAATATTAATGGGTTCTGACGGAAATCCTATCGGTGGTAAGTGGAGTTTTGATGAAGATAATAGAAATAAATTACCTAAAAATATTTCAATACCTAAATTTCCTAAAATTACTGAAACAAACCATACCAAAAAATTAAAACCTATTATTGAAAAACTATTTAAGGATCATCCAGGTAGTACAGATAACTTTTGGTTTGCTACAGAGTATGATGATGTTATCAAACTTTTGAATTTTTTTATGAAAGATAAATCAAATTTATTTGGTGATTATGAAGATGCTGTAGATCAAAAAGATAACATTCTTTTTCACAGTGCTTTAAGTCCTTATATAAATCTTGGATTAATAACACCTGAATTCATAATTCAAAAAGTTTTAGAATTTCACAAAAAAAATAAAATTAGAATGAATTCTCTTGAAGGTTACATACGTCAGCTAATTGGTTGGAGAGAATTTATGCGAGGAATTTATCAAGGTTATTCTAAAGAAATGGAAACTAGAAATTTCTTTAAACAAAATAGAAAAATGAAAAACTCTTGGTATGAAGGAAGTACAGGTCTACCACCATTAGACTATGCAATTAAGAATGCTGTTAATCATGGTTGGTCTCATCATATAGAAAGATTAATGATTTTATCCAATATTATGAACCTGTGTGAGATCAAACCTAGAATTGTTTATAAATGGTTTATGGAAATGTTTGTAGACTCATCAGACTGGGTGATGGTTCCAAACGTTTACGGGATGGGATTGTTTAGTGATGGAGGTATTTTTGCAACAAAGCCTTATATATGTGGATCGGCATATTTTATGAAAATGATGGATTTCAAAAAAGGTGAGTGGTGTAATACAATGGATGGTCTTTATTGGAGATTTATAGATAGAAATAGAAAATTTTTTCTTAAAAATCCACGCTTATCTATGATGGTTAGAATATTTGATAAAATGAAAGTAGATAGAAAAAAATTAATTTTATCTGAAGCTGAAAAATTTATTAAACAAAATACTGCATAGTGAAGAAGGAAAATCTGCCCGTTAAAATTTGTATAGTTTGTCAAAGGCCATTTATATGGAGAAAAAAATGGAAGTTAAACTGGGAAAAAGTCAAATACTGCTCAAAAAGATGTTCTAATAAAAAAATTCAAACATGAATTTGGAAAAATATAAATGGAAAAGTAGAATTTTATTGGTAATTACGCCAAATTTTAAAGACCAATCATATCAAAAAGTAAAAAAAATATATCAAAGCAAGATTAAAGAATTCCATAAAAGATATGTAAAATTAATTTGTAAATCAAATAAAAACAAAACTTTTTCAATAAATCTTATTGGTTTCGATGGAAAATCAAAAAAAATAATGAATAATTTAAATCCCAAACTAGTTTTCGAAATAATTGATAAGATGCCATTAGGTAAAAAAATTAGACCAATTAATTTATCTTTATATTCGGATTATAATCCCAAAACCACAACATCAGGATTGGGATTTAAAAATAAAGAAAAAGCTTTATTTACAATTAATACAATTAAAAATCGATCTACAAAGTATCAAGTAAATGTAGTTTCGACCATGCTGGGTAGAGCAAATAATCATCCAAACAAAACTAAAGATATGGAGGGCGCTATAAAAGTATTTGACGATTGGTTAAAAAAATATAAGAGAAAAAAAAATGAAAAGTAGTTTGTCAAATTTTTTAAAAAAAATAATAATTTTAGTCGTTTTAATAATACCTAACATTGTTAATGCTGATTTTTTTGAGGATATAACTGATAAAATTGTAGATAATCCAAAAAGACTTAGTTACGGCATTTCTGTTACAGATATCGATAAAGATGGCAAATATGAATTTATAGTTACAGGATTTGGATATTCAAATCTAGCTTTATCATATAGGGATGAAAATTTGATTAACATTGCTGATCAAGATGTATTCTCAGATGAGTTTAGAAAATCTATAGGAGTTGCCGCATGTGATGTCGATAAAGACGGATATGAAGAAATATATTTTCTTAATACAGATACTTACAGTGGAACAAAAAAATACTCTGATAGACTTATAGATTTAGAAGGAAATAAGTTTTTAGATATGTTTGAAATTGATATAAATAAGGAGGATTTAAATTTAACAGCTGGTAGGTCCGTTGCTTGTGTGGATAGGAAAGGTGATGGAGAATATGGTGTTTACGTTTCTAATTACGGAGGTCCAACAAGGTTTTATGAGATAGAAGACAAAATAATAAAAGATAAATCAGCTAATTTGAATTTAGATAAAATTACAGGTGGAAGGGCAGTTGTCTCAGGGCACATTTTAACTGATAGATCTGATATTTTTGCAGCTAATGAGAGAGGTGCAAATTTTCTACTTAAAAATAACGATGGTGTTTTTGAGGATGTAGCATTTGATTATCGGGTGGACGATGTGATTCAGAACGGGAGAGGGACTGCGTTAGCAGATATTATGTATCGAGGAAGGCTAGATATAATAAGTGGAAACTGGCAGGGCTATCATAGAGCTTATGTATTAAAAAATGATCAATTTAAAGATATAGGTAGCAGTAAATTTGATAAACCTTCTCGAATTCGTACCATTATTTCTGCCGATTTTGATAACGATGGTTACGATGAAGTTTTTATGAACAACATAGCAGAGCCTAATAAGCTATTTAAGATAAGAGAAAATGGGAGATTTGAGGAAATAAAATTAGAAATTGCACTTGAACCTGATGGGTATGGTACCGGAGCTGCAGTTGCCGATATTGATAATGATGGAATTCTAGAATTATTAGTCTCTCGAGGTGAAAGTAGAGAACAAACATTAACTTTGTATAAAGCAAAAGTTAGTAAACAAAGTAAATATTTAAGAATTAAGCCTATTAATAAATATGGTGCTCCAGCAAGAGGAGCAACTGTTACGTTGCTTACTAATCAAAGAAAACACTCAAAAACTATAGATGCTGGCTCAGGTTATTTGTGTCAAATGGAGCCTGTGGCACATTATGGAATTAGAAAAAATGAAAGTGATTTTAAAGTAGAAGTTAGGTGGACTAACGGTACTAAAGATTTGATTAAAATTACCAAGTTAGACCAAACAGTGACCGTAAAACAGAAATGAAAAAAACTTTATATCAATTTTTTTTAATATTTTTTGTATTATTTCAATTTGAAACAATTGCAGAAGAAAAAAACTATTACAAAGAGTTAATAACTGATTGGTCTAGAATATTTCCTGATCAAAATAGAAACGCAGCAGGACCTAAATTTTTTAAATATATTATAGATAAAGAAATTACTTATAAAGATTTTGTAGAATTTAATAAATTATACTGTGCAGTTTCGGGATCATTAATTGATCCTGATAGTGAACCAGATTTTTTATTTGCTAATGAAAGTAACACTAATAAAAAAATTTGTGGAGATTATTATAAATGCTGTATCCCTTGTTCTTGTGATATAATGAAATATTCCGAAGTTGAAAAAATGAAATATAAATTCATTGATGGTTTGCAAGAATTTTATGTTTTTACAATTAAAAATCCTTGTAATAAACAAGACTTCCCTAATCGAGTAAACAAAAATTATTTTTGCGATGGTGTAAAAATCAACAATAAACAGGTTTATAGTCTCAATGGCAGAATAGTAATTGGGTTATTACATAACGGAAGAAGTTGCAGTAAAGATGAAATTGATTTTGTTAAAACTCATCAAGTAACAGGAAGATTTTGTGAATTAAGAAATAATACTCCTTTGGAAAACTTAGAAAGAGGAATGGGTGATATTTTCATAAAGCTTGCCAGATAATAATATTTAATTTGTTCGAAGATGTGATCTAAGTTAAGCTTATATTAGTGAATATAATTGTTTTACAACACATAAAAATAGAAGACCCAGGTTATATTAAAGATTTAATGTTAGTTGATGGCGTTAAAATAACTACTGTAGAATTGGATGAAGGTGAAAAAATTCCAAAAGATTTAACCAAATATGATGGAATGTTTTGTATGGGGGGCCCAATGGATACTCATATGGTACAAGAGTTTCCTTGGCTAATTGAGGAAAAAAGAAGAATTAAGGAGTTTGTTCTAGAATTAAAAAAACCTTATTTAGGCTTTTGTCTTGGCTGTCAGTTATTGGGAGAGGTGGTTGGCGGTAAGGTAGTCAAATCTAGGCAACCAGAAATTGGTATTATGGATATAAAATTTACTGCAAATAAAGGTAAAGATAAATTATTTTCTAATTTTCCAGATGAAATAAAAAGTTTACAGTGGCATTCTTACGAGGTTCAAGGATTAGAGAATTCTAAAGATATAACTTTGTTAGCATCATCTCCAATAACAAAATATCAAATTTTTAAATATCAAAACCATGCTTATGGAGTTCAGTTCCATATAGAAATAAAAGACTCGACCGTCAAAGATTGGGGATGTGTTCCAGAATATGAAAAAGCATTAAAGCAACAACTTGGAATGGGAGCCCTTGAAAAATTTGATAATGAGGCGCAAGCAAACATGCAAAATATGAATAATTACTCTAAAATTTTGTATTCAAAATTTAAAGGTGATATTCTTAATTCAAAATAGGAGAAAATATGTACATATTTAAAACTACCAGTGAAAAAAATGTTAAGGGAAAAGTTAAAAAAGTTTTTAACGATATAAAAAAAACCAGAAAGATAACTAAAATTCCAAATTTTTGGAAGTCGCTGGCTCATAATCCAGACAATCTTGAAAGAACTTGGAATAGTTTAAAACAAATAATGAAAAAAGGTGCTTTAGATCCTGTAACTAAAGAACTTATTTATGTGGCTGTATCTATTACTAATAATTGTGAGTATTGTATCAGATCTCATACTGCAGCCGCTAAAAAAAAAGGTGCAACTGATAAAATGATAAAAGAAATGATTGAGGTAGCTGGCTTAGCAAATCAAAATAATAAATTAGTTGCAGGATACCAAGTTGAGGTAGATAAAATATACAAATAAAGCTTCTTATAAATTATTTATTTAAGGCTGAAATTATTTTAGGAATATAATTTTTAAAGTTAAAAAAACCTTTGTTACAGTATTGCCAAGAAAGTTGATCAAGATTTCTGTATAAAAAATCTAATTTAATATTGTTTGAATTTAAATAATCTAAGTTTTCACCAACAGCCGGATATAATCCGTAACAATTTTCAATATTTTTAATTTCACTAATATCAATAACTTCACAATCAATAGAATTATCTCTTAATCTTTCTTGTTGATCATTTATCAAAAGAGACTTAAATTTTACTGACTTTTCACTAAGCTTTATTGATCTAGTTTCATTTCTATTTGAAACTATATAAATTTTTTTGAAGTTATTTTCTTTAAAGTCAGTGATTTCAAATGAGAGATTGTTCTCAAACATTACAAGATTTTTTTCCTCAATATCCTGCGGATTTCTAAAATCTTGTTTAATTATTGAGTAAGTTTTTTTTGAAACTTTTGGAGGTGCGTTCTCATTTAATTTGATATTTTGGAACCTGTTATTGGTAAATTTTTTTATATTCCATTCACTTGCTAGGTAATGTTTACCTTGTGTTTGAATTCCAGCTACCCATCTCCAACCAAGGGTGTTAGATGCAGCATCTCCATCATACAGATTTTGCATAAAAAATTCAGCACCAAGTTCCCATGGTAATTCTAAAGTAAAAATCCAGATACTCGCAAACCACATTCTGGTATGGTTATGAAGGTAGTTATTTTCTTTTAGTTCATTTACCCAAAAATTAAAGCATTCAATGTTTGTTTTCCCTTCTATTGCATTTAAATATTCTTTGTTATCTTTGAAACCTTCTCTTATTTTTTTTAGCTCTATTAAATAATCACTCCACACATTTGGTCTTAATTCTAGCCAGCCTTTCCAATAAGTACGCCAAAGAACTTCTTGGATAAACTTTTCATTTTTAGTGAAAGAAAATTTATCAAGAGATTTTTTTATTATTTCTTTTTCGCTCACTATCCCATGTGTAACGTAAGGTGATAAGCATGAGACATTAGATCTACCCTTTGGACCAAGATCAAAATTTCTTAATTTAGAGTAATCTGTTAGATTATTTTCAATAAAGTGATTTAGTTTTTCAATGGCTTTCGCCCTCGAAGCTTCAAATAACATATTTAAACTACCTAGATTTTTTTTTCTTCAGACCTAGTTTGTCACTATGTCTTAATCTTAGAACAACAATTGCGCCAGCAATCAACAGTATAGCAACTGCTTCATAAACAAGAGCTGTAGGATCCATTTCTTTTCCTTGAAGAATAATAAATCGTGCAAGAGCTGTTATTGCAATAAGAAGTGGTAAGGTAATACTTATAGATTGTTGGTTCCAAAAAACTCTCACCATTGCTAGCACCTCTAAATATAGAAACATTAAAAGCAAATCAGCTAA
>CABZJV010000007.1 GCA_902526115.1 uncultured Pelagibacteraceae bacterium | reverse complement strand
TGAATGTGCATAATTTAGAGTCTCAACAGAGCAGGCATAAGGCTTATAGAACTTTTCTACTATTTTATTTTTAATTAAATATTTTGCTAATTCACCAAATTTATTAATTGGGAATTTATGATCATCACCAATTTTGGCAAAATAATCTTCATGATTGACAACTGGTAGTTCCATATTACTCTAAAACTCGAATAGGCTTTCCATTGACACAAGCTTCTAAACCTTCAATCATTTGATTATAAAAAATATTATAATTTTCTGCGGTAACATAACCAATATGTGGAGTTAATAGCGCATTGGGTAAAAATCTTAATTTATTATTTTCTGGTAAAGGTTCCTTTTCATATACATCTATTCCTGCACCAGCAATTACGTTAGTAGATAAAGCAATTATTAAATCATCTTCATTTATAATTTCACCTCTCGAGGTATTAATTATATATGACGTCTTTTTCATATTATCAAATTCTTTAATTGTAATACAATCTTTATAACGTTCTCCTCCGTGAACATGTAAGGATAAAAAATCAGAATTTTTTATTATATCATCTTTGCTACACGGCAATACATCTAATTCCTTACATTTGTCTAAATTTAAGTTTTCACTCCATGCCATAACTTGCATTCCAAATGCTTTTCCAATTTTTGCAACCTGAGATCCAACACGACCAAGACCAATTAAACCTAAAATTTTCCCTTTTAATTCAACACCTAATGTTGTTTGCCAATATCCTTGATACATATTATCAAATTCTTCTTTAAGGTTTCTAGCTAAACCTAAAATTAGTGCCCATGTAAGTTCTGGTGTTGGATTTTTATTAATCTCCGTGCCACAAACAATAACTTTCCTTTTTTTTGCAGCCTCTAAATCAATAGATTTATTTCTTAATCCACTAGTAATAACGAACTTTAAATTATTCAAATTATCAATTAAATTTTTAGTGATTGGTGTTCTTTCTCTCATTATCAACAATGCCTCAAAATCTGATAATAGATCTATGGCCTCAGCTTCATCAAGAAAAGGCTCACTAAAAACTTTAAATTCATACTTTCCAGATAGTTTTTCTAAATTTACAAACTGTTGAGCAACGTTTTGATAATCGTCTAAAATAGCAACTTTAAGCATTTGTAATTTTTTTATTTGATAGAATTAAACCTAATATAATTAAAATAGTCCCAATTAAATGAAAAATTAAAAATTTTTCTTCATAAAGAATAATTGCAAATATTGAACTAAACAATGGGATTAATGATAAAAATATACCTGCTCTGTTGGCCCCTATAATTGATACTGCACCAGCCCAACAATAGTAAGAACCAATACTTGGAAAAATCGCAACATAAATTAAAATGTAAACTAAGTTAAAGTTTATATTTATTGAGTTGCCTTGATTTAATTCAATGAAAAATGCAGGTGCAAGTAAAAATAGTCCAAATGTGCAAATGATTTGAACAAGACCTAATAAAGATATTTCAAAATTTCTTTTTTTTAAAAATGCAGAATAAACACCCCAGGATATTATTGCTATAATCATATATAAATCTCCTTTATTAAAGTCTAAAGATAGAAAAATATTTAAATCAAGTTTAGTAATAATTGCTAAAATTCCCAAAGTTGAAATTAATAAACCTGATAACTGAAAAAAATTTGTTTTTTCTATTTTTAATAACAAGCAAACTAAAATAATTGCAGCTGGTGCTGCTGTGTTAAAAAGTGATGCATTTATCACTTGGGTATGGTTCAATGCCTTGTACGTGAGTGCACTATATAAAAAAACACTACAGAGCCCTAATATAAATAAAAATTTAAAATTTTTAAATATTGTTATTTTTAAACTAAAAATTTCTTTATATGTAAAAGGCATTAATATAATCCAAACCAAAAGCCATCTTAAAAATGCAAGAGTAAATGGAGATATATTTTCTATAGATGCAAACTTACCAATATTAAAATTTCCAGCCCAAAATAAAGTGGCACAAACCACCATAAAGTAAGCTTTAATATTTTGGCTCACTTAGCTAAATCTTAAAGAGCTATATGGTTGTAGGTTTAAATTAGTATTCTCTTTTGCAATCATCCCAGAGATAATTTTCCCAGATATTGGCCCTAATGTCCATCCCAAATGGTGATGTCCAAAGCAATAATAAACATTTTTGTAATTTTTTGATGGACCAATAACTGGCAAAAAGTCGGGTAATGTTGGTCTAAAACCAAGCCACTCATCTTCATGCTCTGGTAAATCACCTAACATGTATTTTGCATTATTAATTAAATTTTTGACTCTAGATTTTGATAATGGATTATTTAACCCACCAAACTCAACTGTACCAACTACTCGCAATCCTTGTTCCATTGGCGTGATCCCAAATCCACGATTTGAAAATATAACAGGTCTACTTAAAAGATGGTCACAGTTTTTAAAATGCACATGATATCCTCTTTCAGTATCTAAGGGTATTTTTTCTTTAAGATTATCAGTCAATTTTTTTGAAAAAGCACCACATGCAATTATTGTTTTATCAAAAATATAATTTTGAGTATCTGTTTTAAAAACAGGTCTTTCTTCATCAAAATAAACATTTTTAATGTTTACTTTATGAAATTTTCCTCCTTTTTTTAAAAACAATTCAAACAATTTCAATAGAATTTTTTTTGGATTACGCGCATGTCTTGCATAAGGATAGTATACTCCAGCGTGATATATTGGTTTTATATGTGGCTCTAAATCGTGGATATCTGATTTACTGACTAATTGTTGTTTAACACCTAATTCATCTCTAACATTAATTTCTAACTCTCTACTTTTTAAATTTTTTTTGTTCCAGATGTACAGAATTCCTTTATTTTCAACCAAACCATCAATATTTATTTCATCAAATAATTCATCATATGCTGGTAATGCTAAATCTAAAATCTGATGCATATATTTTGCGGTATGCATCATTTTATTTTTTGAAGAATTAAGAATAAATTTAAAAAACCATGGAAGCATTTTAGGAACATAATTCCATTTCAAAGCTAAAGGGCCGCTAGAACTTAAAAGCATTGCTGGAACATCTGTTAATACATCAGGTCTGTTGATTGGCACTGAAGCGTAAGGTGAAAAATGTCCTGCATTACCATAAGACGCTGCTTGAGCTCCTGGATTGTCTCTGTCAAAAATAGTTACACTAAAACCTTTTTTTTGCAAAAATAATGCATTAGAAATTCCTTGAATTCCTGCTCCTACAATTCCTATTTTAATATTATTGTTCACATCCACTTATACAATCAAAAATTATTTTTTTAGAGTGACAAATTATGCTTTTTTATAAAAATAAATGAATCAAGCTATTGTCTGTTTATGATTTACTTTAGCACTTAAAACAATGCCAAAACCAATCATAGTAGCTAACATTGAGGATCCCCCATATGACATTATAGGTAAAGGTGAACCTACAATTGGCAATAAACCTAAGACCATAGATAGATTAACCACAATATAAATAAAAATTGAGAAAGCAAAACCAAAACAGAATAATTTAGAAAAATTACTTCTAGAAATTGCTCCGATACGAATAATCCTAATTATGATAATTGTATATAATATAAGAAGGCCAATTGATCCTATAAAACCAAATTCTTCTGAAAACAAAGTGAAAATAAAATCTGTATGTTTTTCGGGTAAAAAATCTAAATAACTTTGCGTACCTTTCAAGAAACCTTTTCCATCTAAACCTCCTGATCCAATTGCAATTTTCGACTGAATAATTTGATATCCTGCCCCAAGAGGATCTCTGTCTGGGTTTAAAAAGCTCAAAATTCTTAATTTTTGATAAGGTTTTAAAAAAGAAATTATAAAAGGCAAAGAAATAAGAAAGGTTATTAAAGAAAATATAAAATATTTAACTCTAACACCTCCTAACCATAAAACTATCAAGCCGCTCAGAGCAATTAGAACAGAAGTTCCAAGGTCTGGTTGAGATACAACAAAAATAGTTGGAATCAATATAATGGTTAAAACAAAAATAATACCTGTAAAAGAGTTTACGTTTTCAATTTTTATTCTGTGATAATATTTTGCAAGACATAAAATAATTGAAATTTTCATTAATTCCGAGGGCTGTAACACAAATAGATATAAATCCATCCATCTCTGAGACCCAGAGGCTTTAAGACCAAAAAAAGATACCCAGATTAAAAGCAAAATTATTATTAAATAAAAGAAGTAAGCAAAAGTATGCCAATATTTAATATTAAAGAATGCAATAATAATCATCAATGGAAAAAAAATTGCTATTTTACTGAAATGACTTTTGGTATGATAGAGAATTTCTCCACCATCAGTTGAGTACATTACTGATAAGCTTACAAATGATAAAATTAAAATGCTTATCAATAAAATATAATCTAATTCTTTTACTTTTTGAATAAAAGAAAGATCAGAATTTAAGCTATGACGTTGAATCATTTAAATATCTACTTCCTCAAAGTTAGATTGTTTATTTCTCATTTCATTTCGATCAATTATTAATTTAAATAACTCCTTCGCCATTGGAGCTGCTGCTTTACTTCCAGAGCCACCGTGCTCAACGATTATACTTAACGCATATCTTGGTTTTTTATAGGGGCCGTACGCTACATATAAAGCATGATCTCTATCATTATAAGGAATATCCTCTAATTTAAGATCTAATTCTCTTTCTCTTTTACTTATTCTTTTAACTTGAGCAGTCCCAGTTTTACCTGCAAATTGGTACTTTGGGTCATCGATTCTTGATCTATATGAAGTGCCGAATCTCTCATTTGTTGAGCTAAACATTGCTTCTTGAACTATTTTAATATTTTTTTTATCATCAAACAATTTTGTATTAGGGGCTTTCAAAGACTGAAGCTCCATTGCTTTTCTAGTTTCTTCTACTGTCAATGGATTGTTATTTACAATAATTTTTGGTTTAATTTTATATCCACCATTTGCAATTTGAGCGGTCATTAAGCATAATTGTAAAGGGGTTGTTTGGGTATAACCTTGACCAATACCTGTAATTAATGTTTCACCAAGCACCCAACCTTTTTCAAGTTTGTTTCTTTTCCAAATTGTGTTAGGAAATAACCCTTGTTTCTCATTGTCAAAATAATCTCCTAAAACTTTTTTTCCAAGACCAAATTTTTTTGCTGTTATGTTCAATCGATCAACACCTAACAATCTTGCTATCTCATAAAAATAAGTATCACATGACTGCTTCATTGCATTTTTCAAATTAACAAAACCATGGCCCTTTTCTTTCCAGCAATGAAAAGTTTGTCCGTATAATTCAGTTTTACCAGTACATTTAACTTTGAAACTGGGATTAATAATATTATTCTCTAAAGCAGAGAGAGCTACGATTGGTTTGATAGTTGAACCAGGTGAATATAAACCAGATAAAGTCTTGTTTATTAGAGGTTTTAATGGATTATTTCTAATTAATTCCCACTCATCATGGCCTATACCAAATAAAAATAAATTTGGATCATATGATGGAGATGAGTACATGGCAATAATATCACCTGTGTATATATCCATTACGCTTATTGAACCTGCTTTGTTTTTAAGTAATTTAGCCGAAAGCTTTTGAACTTCAGTATCTAAAGTTAATCTAATTTTTCTTCCTTGTAATCCTTTTTGATATTCAAGCTGATTAATTCTTTTACCATAAGCATTAACCTCATATCTTTGTATAGCATTGGTGCCAATTAAATGTTTCTCAAGAGTTTTTTCTAGTCCTATCTTACCTATTTTCATACCTGGTACAAATCTTTCTTTGACTATTTCATTTTCTATAATTTCTTGTTCAGTAGGTTGACTTACGTAGCCAAGAACATGAGTGTACGTATCACTGAATGGATAATTTCTTGATATTGTCATTACAGGTTTAACTCCAACAAGATCGTATAAAAAATTATTAATCTTTAAGAATTGGCTCCAACTTAAATTTTCAGATACAATAATGCTGTCCCAAGGTTTTAATTTATTTTTTAATTTAATTATCCTTTGAATTTTTTTTTCACTCAAATTTAAAATTGTTTTTAATCTTAACAATAAATAATTAAAATTTTCTACTTGTTCAGGTATAATATGCAATTGATAAACTTTTAAATTCCCTGCTATTATATTACCAAAATAGTCTACGATGTTTCCTCTTGTAGGTGGCAGTTTCCACTCTCGAATTCTATTTTTATCTGAAAGAGTTAAATATTTTTTATTCTCATTAATCTGAAGTGAAAAAAGACGTGCTACTATTCCAGCAAGGACTACTATTTTGGCGGCACCTATAATAAACATTCGTCTATTTATTATATCTGTTTTTCTAATTCCTGAGTTTTCGTTAATCATTTTTTTTGTTGGACAGACTTTGGTTTAAAAAATTAAATAGTATAAAAAAAATTGGGTAAAAAAGAAATGTGATACCAGAATTAGTTAAATAACTAATATAACTAATTTCTATAAGAAAAATTAAATCTAAGATAATCACTTGTATTGAGTTAATTAGTATAATTGTAAATAAAAATGAAAACCAATCTTTAACAAAATTAGGTCTTAATGTAATATTTCTTATATATGCAGTAACGGAACAAAGTATCAAATAACAAAAACTACTTACTCCAATAGGAATTCCAACGACAACATCGTTTATAACTCCAGCTAGAAAAATTGATAAATATCCAAATCGATCTAAATTTTTTAATGTCCAATAAAAAATTAAAATATGAACAAAATTAAATGAAAAATTTTCAATTTCTAAGTAATTAAAATCAAATTCATTAAATACTGATGCAAACAAAAAAATTAGAGGTAAATAAGATAAGAATACTTTTAGAAATGAACTTTTGTTTAGAGATGACATTATCTTTTATCTCCATAATTAAAGGAAATTATTTTTACATAATCCAGTTGAGAAAAATCTGAAAAAAAATTTACTTTGTTTTTTTTATCTTTAGAAATTTTACCAATTGGGATACCAGGTTTAAAAAGACCTCCTAGACCTGAAGTATAAATTATAGTTTCCGTATTTATAAGATTTTCAGTAAAATCATCTTTTGTATGCTCGATAATTCCATAATTCTTTCCAGTGCCTGAAATTACAACTTGCATATTTTGAGGAGCTAGGACAGACGGTATTTTACTGTTTAAATCAGACAGCAATAAAGCTCTGGAGTTTGAATAATTAACCTCAATTATTTGCCCAACAAGATAAACACCATCAATTATAGCCATACCTAATTTTATGTTATCCTTAGTGCCTTTATTTAAAATGATGGTTCTTAAAAAGGGACTTTCTCTATCAATCATTACTTTGGCTAATATTTCGTTAGAGTTAATATTTTCATCGATTAAACTTCTTAATTTTTCATTTTCTAATTTTAAAAAATTATTAATAATTTTTTCTTCTTTTAAAATTTCTAATTCAGATTTTGTATTTTTAAATTTTTCTAATAAGTTCATATGTTCATTGAATTTTGAATTTAGATTTTGAAGATAGTTTTCAGGTTTGGATATTAAAAAAGATGTCCTGTATATAATTTCTTTAATGCTAATTTTAACAAGTTGTATTGGTTTAAAATTTAGATTACTTAAGATAATTACAACCAAAGATAATAAAATCAAACTAAATAAAGAAAATTTTTGTTTATCTTTTTTTTTTAAAAAGGCAGATCTAAAGGCAATTACGAAATCGTCTCTGCCTCCTGCCATCTCAATTAATATTCAGATAACATAGTAGAAAAGGTTTCTTCTTGGTCCAACGCTTTACCTGTACCAACAGCAACACACGACAATGGATCGTCAGCTACATGAACTGGTAATCCTGTTTCTTTAGAGAATCTTTTGTCAATATTTTTTAATAATGCTCCTCCACCAGTTAGTGTTAAGCCCATGTCTACTAAGTCAGCAGAAAGTTCAGGGGGTGTATTTTCTAATGCATCTTTAATCGCATTGACCATTTCTCTCATAATATCATTCAAAGCTTCTGCAGTATCTTCCTCTGTAATATTTACTTCTTTTGGTGTCCCCGATCTTAAATCTCGTCCCTTAACAGGATAAGTGTTGGTTCCAGTTGGAATAGCAGTCCCCATTTCTTTTTTAATTTTCTCTGCTGTTGTGTCGCCTATTAGCAAGTTATATTCTTTCCTCATATAGTTGACAATTGCTACATCCATTGCATCACCAGCCACTCTTAAAGATTTTGAATAAACTAGTCCACCTAAAGACATAACTGCAATTTCACTTGTTCCACCACCGATATCAACTATCATTGAACCCGTTGCTTCTGAGATTGGAAGCCCAGCACCAATAGCTGCAGCTATTGGCTCTTCAATTAATTGAACCCTTCTTGCACCCGCGGCTAACGCGCTATCTTGGATGGCTTTTCTTTCAACTGGAGTTGAACCTGTTGGAACACAAATTAGAATTCTCGGATTTGCAAAAGTACTGCCTTTATGAACTTTTTTTATAAAGTGCTTTATCATTTCCTCTGTAACAACAAAATCTGCGATAACACCATCTCTTAAAGGTCTTATAGCACTTATATTACCAGGCGTTCTTCCTAACATTGTCTTCGCTTCATCACCTACAGCTAATACATTTTTTTTTCCACCTTGATCAACAATTGCAACTACTGATGGTTCATTCAATACAACGCCCTGACCTTTTAAAACGACCAAGGTATTCGCAGTTCCCAAATCAATTGCCATATCTTGACTCCAAATTTTTTTTACACTATCGAATAATCCCATTAAATACCTCTTACCTTCTGGCTTTCTTGTTCCATTGGTGCTGTTTTATCTCTCTTAATAATCATTTTATTTAAAGAATTTATATATGCATTTGCTGATGCTACTAATGTATCAGTGTCTGCGGCTTGGCCGACTGTTGTTTTACCTTTTTCTTCAATTTTTACACTTACTGTCGCTTGAGCATCTGTTCCTTCTGTAACAGCATGCACTTGATAGAGTTGTAAATTAACATCATGTGGAAACAATGTTTTTATACATTTAAATATTGCATCTACTGGACCATCTCCTGTTTCTGTAGCTTTTTTTATGTCACCATATACATCTAATGTCATCTCTGCTTTTTGAGGTTCGCCAGTACCTGCAAAAACTTTTAAAGATTTTAGGCTAATCGCATTAACTTTATTATCAATAATTAGACTATCATCAATTAATGCTATTATATCTTCATCATAAATATGTTTTTTCTTATCTGCTAGAACTTTAAATTTTGCAAAAGCATTACCAACTACATCATCTGTTAACCCAGGATAACCTAAACTATTTAATTTGTCTTTAAATGCATGTCTTCCTGAGTGCTTACCCATCACTAATGAAGTTTGTTTTACTCCAACACTTTCGGGTGTCATAATTTCGTAGGTTTGTCTATTTTTTAACATTCCATCTTGATGAATACCTGCCTCGTGTGCAAAAGCATTTTTTCCAACAATTGCTTTATTATATTGAACTGGAAATCCTGTTGCATTTGAAACAATTTTTGAAGCTTTGCTTAAAAGTGTTGTATTAATTCCTGTCTCATAAGGCATCAAATCTGGTCTAGTTTTTATAGCCATCACAACTTCTTCTAGTGCTGCATTACCAGCTCTTTCTCCTAAACCATTTATAGTACACTCTATTTGTCTAGCTCCTGCTTGTACTCCTGCTAAAGAGTTTGCAACTGCTAATCCTAAGTCATTATGACAATGTGTAGACAAAATTGCTTTATCTATATTGGGAACTTTATTTAATAAAGTTTCTATAATTTTTGTAAACTCTGATGGAATTGTATAACCAACTGTATCTGGAATATTAATAGTTGTGGCACCATTTTTAATTGCGAGTTCTACGGTCTTACACATATAATCCATATCTGTTCTTGTCCCATCCTCACAAGACCATTCGACGTCATCTGTAAATTTTCTTGCATAAGAAACGTGTTGCGCTATTGAGTCATATACATCTTCTGGTGACATATTTAGTTTATGTTTCATGTGCAATGGACTTGTAGAAATAAATGTGTGAATTCTAAATCTTGGAGCATGTTTTAATGCTTCATAAGCTCTATCAATATCTTTTTTTGAGTGCCTAGACAGACCAGCTGGTATAGAATTTTTTAATATCTTGCTTACTTCTGTGACTGCCTCAAAGTCTCCTGGTGATGCAATTGGAAAACCAGCTTCTATTACATCAATGCCTAGATCATCAAACACTCTAGCAATTTGGATTTTTTCCTCTAAACTCATTGAAGCGCCAGGTGATTGTTCTCCATCACGCATTGTGGTATCAAATATTATAACTCTGTCAGTTTTGCTCATAACTAAATTTATCGAAAATTTATAATACAATCTATAAGTGAGATTGCAAAACAAATGTCATTTATTTCTTATAATAAAATGATCTCTTTGGGTCTATATTAAAATTTAATTCTTATCACTATCAACTAGTTTTTTCTTGCTAATCCACGGCATCATAGCTCTTAATTCTGCACCAACTTTTTCTACAGAATGCTCTGCTAACTTAGCTCTTGTAGCAAGGAAATTCTTTTGGCCATTTTTACATTCTTCCATCCACTCTTTTGTGAATTTTCCAGACTGAATATCAGATAATACTTCTTTCATTCTTTTCTTTGTTTCTTCCTTATTAATTATTCTAGGCCCAGATTGATACTCGCCATACTCAGCTGTATTTGATATGGAATAATTCATATTTGCAATTCCACCCTCATAAATTAAATCTACAATTAGTTTTACTTCATGTACGGTTTCAAAATAAGCCATTTCTGGTTCATAACCTGCTTCAGTCAATGTCTCATATCCATTTTTAATTAATTCCACTAAACCTCCACAAAGAACTGTTTGTTCTCCGAATAAATCTGTCTCAACTTCGTCTTTAAAAGTGGTTTCAATAATTCCAGACCTGCCTCCACCAACAGCTGACGCATAGGATAAGGCTAAATCTCTTGCTTTACCAGATCCATTTTGATGTACAGCAAACAAACATGGTACTCCTCCACCCTTTTCAAATTCGCTTCTAACTAAATGACCAGGCCCCTTAGGAGCAACCATAAATACATCCAAATCTTTTCTAGCTTTTATCAAATCATAATGAACGTTTAATCCATGCGCAAATGCAATACTTGATCCTTCTCTAACTCTTTGTTCTATATGATTTTTATAAATTTCTGCCTGTAATTCATCTGGTGTTAAAATCATTACAACATCTGCCCAAGCAGCAGCATCAGACAAGTTCATAACCTTTAATCCTTTTGATTCTGCTTTTGCTACACTTGATGAACCTTCTCTTAAAGCTACAACAATTTCTTTTACCCCACTATCTTTAAGATTTAAAGCATGCGCATGTCCTTGACTACCATAACCAAAAATAGCAATTTTTTTATTTTTAATTAAATTTACATCTGCATCCTTTTCATAAAACATTTTCATTTCTTTTCTCCTTTTATAATTAATTAAATATTTGAGCCCCTCTTGTCATCGCAACTGCCCCCGTTCTTGAGGCGCTTATAAGTCCCAGGGGTTTTAATTTCTTACTAATTTTATCTATATCTCTTCTAAGTGCAGTTATCTGTATAACTTTAGATGTTTTGGTTTCATCTAAAATAACTAAATCAAATTTTTTACAAGCATTTAAACATTTTTCCATTTTCTTTTTTTTTCCAACAATTTTAAATAACGCCATTTCCTTAAATATAACATTTTTGTCTTCTCTTTTAAATTCTGCAACTTTATGAACAGGCACTAGCTTAGCTAATTGTAGTTTAATTTGATCAATCACTTGAGGTGTTCCAGTTGTAACAATGGTTATTCTAGAAATATTTTTAACAGCGTCAACTTCAGCTACTGCTAAAGACTCAATATTGTAACCACGACCAGAAAATAATCCAACAACCCTTGCAAGAACACCTGCTTCATTATCGACCCAAACTACAAATATATAAGTATCAGATTTTTGTTTTTTAGTTGGAACACTGTAAGCTGATTTTGATTTTGGCATTATAATTAGACTAAGGCTTTGCCTTTTCCCTTGATTTTATTATCTTCTTGATCATTAGGTCCTAAGATCATTTGATTGTGTGGTTTACCTGAAGGTATCATCGGAAAGCAATTTTCATTTGGATCAACATGACAGTCAAAAATTACTGGACCATTATAATCAATCATTTCTTGTATTTTGTCGTCTAATTCTGATGGATTTTCTGCTTTAATTCCTTTACAGCCATAAGCTTCGGCCATTTTTAAAAAATCAGGAAGTGCTTCAGAATAACTCTCTGAGTAATTCTTTTCATGCAAAAGTTCTTGCCATTGCCTAACCATGCCCATGTACTGATTGTTCAAAATAAAAATTTTGATTGGTAAATTGTATTGAACTGCAGTAGACATTTCTTGCATTGTCATCAATACGGAGGCTTCTCCAGCAATATCAACTACTAGCTTATCAGGATGCGCAATTTGTACTCCTACTGCAGCCGGCAGACCATAACCCATAGTGCCTAAGCCACCTGATGTCATCCATCTATTTGGTTTATTAAATTTATAATGTTGTGCTGCCCACATTTGATGTTGGCCTACTTCAGTTGTTACATAAGTATCTTTATGTTTTGTCAACTCGTACAATCTCTGAACAGCATGCTGAGGTTTAATACTTTCATTGCTATTAATAAAGTTAAGAGAATCTTTACTTCTCCACTTTTGTATTTGTTCCCACCATTTAGCAATATTTGACTTATTTGATTTACTGTATCCATTTTTTTTCTTCAATATTGTTTTATTAACCTTAGCAATTACTTTTGCCACGTCTCCAACAATAGCAAGATCAACTTTAATAATTTTATTTATAGATGAAGGATCTATATCAATATGAACTTTTTTTGAATTTGGAGAAAATTCATCTATTTTTCCAGTTATTCGATCATCAAATCTTGCCCCAATATTTATTAAAAGATCACAATCGTGCATAGCATTATTTGCCTCGTAAGTTCCATGCATACCTAACATACCTAAGAATTGATTGTCATCACCAGGATAAGCACCTAAACCTTGTAGAGTTGAAGTTATTGGAAATCCTGTTAATTCTACTAATTCTCTTAATGCATCACTTGCCTTTGGACCTGAGTTGATTACTCCACCACCACTATAAATAACTGGTTTTTTTGCATTGTTAAATAGATCAACTAATTGATCAATTTGTTTTTGAGAAAATTTATTAATAGGTTTTCCATTTGATTTTTTTTCTTTTTTTGGTTTTTTATATTTAGTTTTTGCAAATTGAATATCTTTTGGAATATCAACTAAAACAGGACCTGGTCTTCCAGTTGTTGCAACTTTAAACGCTTCATGCATTATATTTGAAAGATCATCAATATCTTTAACTAACCAATTATGTTTTGTGCAAGGTCTTGTAATACCTGTCGTGTCACATTCTTGAAACGCATCAGTTCCAATTAAATGTGTTGGAACTTGGCCAGAAATACAAACTAAAGGAACGGAGTCCATGTATGCATCAGTCAATGCTGTGACAACATTTGTTGCTCCAGGTCCAGATGTAACTAAAACTACGCCTGGTTTACCAGAAGACCTTGCATAACCTTCTGCTGCATGACCTGCACCTTGTTCATGTCTTACTAATATATGTTTTATTAAGGAATGATTTTTAAGCTCATCATAAATTGGTAAAACTGCTCCTCCAGGATATCCAAAAATATGCTCTACCTTTTGATCCTCGAGGCATTTAAATACAATTTCTGCTCCTGTATATAATTTTGACATTTCGCAATCTAGCTGAAGTTGTGCTGATTGGTCAAGTTTTGATTAAGATATTTAAATTTTTTTTAAAAAATTATTTAACTCACCCGGTTTCAATTTGAACCAAGAATTCATATTGCCTCTTGCCCAAGTACTTTGCCTTTTAGCGTATTGTCTAGTTTTTATTGATATATTTTCAATAATTTCTTCCAATTCCTTTTTATTATTTAAGTATTGTCTAATTTCATTGATGCCAATCGCTTTATTAACACTTTTGTCTTTTCGCACCTTTAATTTTAAAAAATTTTTTACTTCTTTGATAGCCCCATTTTCAACAATTTCCTTGGATCTAACATTAATCTTCTCAATTAACTCTGTACGAGGGAAATCAATGTAAATTTTAAAAAAATCACTTTGTTTAAAATTTGATTTTGTATTTTTATACCACTCATGAATTGATTTTTGAGTATATGTTTTTACTTCATAGGCTCTTATAGACCTATGGGTATCTGTTGGATTAATTTTATTTTTAGAGACTGGATCGATTTTTAAAAGTTTTTTAAAGAACCTATTTTGACCGATCTTTAATTGTTGAGCTCTTATTTGATTTCTTATCTTTATCGGTATATTTGGAATTTTTACAAGTCCATCAGTTAATGCCTTAAAATATAATCCAGTTCCTCCTACAAGGATTGGAGTTTTTTTTCTTTTTTTAATTTCTTCAATTTTTTTAAATACTAATTTCAACCAATTTCCAGTTGAAAAATTTTTCGTTACATCCTGAAAGCCATATAAATGATGTCTTATTTTTTTGTATTTTTTTGGATCTGGTCTTGCAGAAAGAATTTTTAATTGCTTGTAAACTTGCATGCTGTCAGCATTTATAATTTCTCCATTAATTTTTTTTGCTAGTTTAATAGCAAAACTTGATTTTCCTGAAGCAGTTGGTCCTGAAATTAATATAATCTTGGATTTAAAATCCATGATTAATCTAACTTAATTCCAATATATCTTCTCTGATTTTGATTATTATAAATTGCGAGCAATATTGTTTTTTGATTTGAATTTAAAACTTGCTTCGTTATTTTTTTTAAATCATCAACAGTTTTAATTCTTTCTTTTTGAGCTTCAACAATAATACTATTCACCTGAACTGAACCAGCTAAAGGACTATTATTTTGAATTCCAGTTATGACAAGCCCAGAGGTTTGATTTGGTAATTTACGATTTTTGATATCCTGTTTATTTAAAGTTCTTACAGTTATTTTTAAATCCTCAATCTGATTTATTCTATCTTTTGGTTTTTGTTTTTCGCTTACTTTAAAGTCTTCTGATGTCTCCAGTCTTCCTAAAAGAACATTTTTAATGATTTCTTTTTTTTCTCTCCAAATTTTTACTTCTACATTTTTGCCAACTTGTGTTCTGGCAACAATTGCTGGCAGTTCTTTCATTTGATTAATTCTTTGACCATTAAATTCTAAAATAATATCCCCAGCTTTTATTCCTGCTTTTTCTGAAGGACTATTTTCTGCAACACTTGCAACTAGAGCGCCTCTTGGTTTATCTAATTTTTCAACTTCTGCAATTTCTTTAGTCACATCTTGTATTCTTACTCCAAGCCATCCTCTTTTTGTTTCTCCAAATTCGATTAATTGATCAATTACAATTTGTGCACTGTTTGATGGAATTGAAAATCCAATACCAATTGAACCATTTCGACCTAAAATAGCAGTATTAATTCCGATAACATTTCCCTCCATATCAAATAAAGGTCCACCAGAATTTCCAGAATTAATAGAGGCATCTGTTTGAATAAAATCTTCATACCTAGACAATCCAATTGATCTATTTCTTGCTGAGATTATCCCTGCTGTGACGGTTCCTCCTAAGCCAAATGGATTTCCAATAGCAATCACCCAATCGCCAATTCTAGCTTTATCAGAATCACCAAAAGCAACTGGTATAAACTTTTCATTAGTTTCTAGTTGCAAAACAGCTATATCCATTAATGGATCTGCTCCTAAAACTTTTGCCTTAAACTCTTGATCGCCATTTACTCTTACGATTATGTCGTCCGCATCTTGAATTACGTGATTGTTGGTTATAACAATTCCTTTTTCATCAATTATAAACCCTGAACCTAATGCGGATGATTTTCTTTCTTGAGGGTCACCAAACTCTTTAAACATATCTCCAAACGGTGATCCTGGAGGAAATTGAAATGGAAGTGGATTAGATTTAGTAACAACTGTTGTTGAGGTCGAAATATTTACAACGGATGGCATCAATTTTTCAGCAAGATCTGCAAACGACTCTGGAACGGGTTTGGAATAAGATTGAGTTAAAGAACTCAATGATAAAATTAAAGTTATAAAGATAATTTTGAATTTTTCCATTTTAACTTTTTATATAATAAATAATTATAAATCCGATAATTGCAGAGATAAGCCCTCCTGATCTCAACTGACTATCTTTTACAAGTTCTAATTTTTTTAACATATTTTTCATTTTTGATGGAAATATGGCATACAAAATTCCCTCAATGAATAAGAATAAACCAAAAGCTATGACTAGCTCATTCATTTAAAGATTATTGTTGAATTTCAGGTTTTATATTTCCAAAAAATTTGAAGAATTCACTATCAGGAGATAAAATCAAAGAAGTTTCTCCCCCAATTAACGCTTTTTCATAAGCCTGCATTGCTCTATAAAATGCAAAAAATTCTGGATCTTGACCAAAGGCATCAGCAAAGATTTTATTTCTCAAACCATCACCTTCCCCTTTCATAATCTCTGACTGTTTTTGCGACTCTGCTAAAATAACTGTAACCTCTTTGTCTGCAGTTGAAGTAATGGTAACTGCCATCTCTGCTCCTTTTGCTCTAAATTCTTTTGCTTCTCTTTCCCGTTCTGTCTGCATTCTTCGATAAATTGCATCACTGTTAGCCTGTGGAAGGTCAGCTCTTTTAATTCTTACATCAACAATCGTTATTCCAAAATTTTGTGCTTCATTGTTTACACCTTCTTTTATCAATGCCATTTGTTTTGATCTATCTTGAGAAAGTAAAGTTTGCAATTCTTCCTGACCTAAAACATTTCTTATTCTTGAATTTATAATGGTAGACAATCTTGATCTTGCAACTCTTTCATCTCCAACCGAAATATAAAATTTTAATGGGTCAACGATCTTAAATCTGGCAAAAGCATCTACTATTAAACGTTTTTGATCAGAGGCAATAACCTCCTCTGGAGGTGTATCCAAGTTTAATATTCTCTTATCAAGGTAAACTACGTTTTGAATAAATGGAATTTTGAAATTCAAACCAGGTTTGGTAATTATTCTTTTTGGATCACCAAATTGAAGAATGATGGCCTGATTAACTTCCTTAACGATTATCACTGATAAGAAAGCCAGAACTCCTATTGCAACAATTATTCCACCAATAAATTTTCCAGCTTTCATTTAATTAGTCGCTTTCTTTTTTAATTCAGGAAGTGGTAAGTAAGGTACTACACCTGATCCTGCGTTTTTTTCAATAATTACTTTATCGATATCTGCTAAAACTTTTTCCATAGTCTCTAAGTACATTCTTTCCTGAGTAACTACTTTTGCATTTCTGTATTCATTATAAATCGCTAAAAATCTACTAGCTTCACCCTCTGCTTTTGCTACAACTTCTTTTTTATATGCTTCAGCAGCTTGTAAGATTTTTTGGCCTTCCCCTCGAGCTCTTGGGATCACATCATTAGCATAAGCTTCAGCTTCATTTTTAGATCTTTCCATATCTGCTCGAGCAGCCTGTACATCTCTGAATGCATCAATAACTTGATCTGGGGGATCTGCTTTTTGGGTTTGTACCTGTGTAATTTGAATTCCACTTTCATAATCATCTAAAATAGTCTGTATAATTTCTTGGGTTTCAACCTCAATTTTAGATCTACCCTCAGTTAAGATTGGTTGAATATTACTTTTTGCAATAACCTCTCTCATAGCTGTTTCTGCTGCAGCTTTAACGGTTCCCTCAGGGTCTTGGATTTTAAATAAAAAATTTCCTGCATCTTTAATTACCCAAAATACAGAAAAATCTATGTTCACAATGTTTTCATCCCCTGTTAACATTAAACTCTCTTGAGGAACATCTGCAACACCGCCACCAGTTGAAAAACCACTATCTCTCTCAGATCTAAAACCAATATCTATTCTATTAACTTTTGTAACTTTAGGTGTAAGCACGTTTTCTACAGGAAAGGGTATATGATAATTTAATCCTGGTTGAGTAGTTTTAATAAACTTACCAAATCTTAACACAACACCCTGTTCGTCAGGTAAAACTCTGTAAAGTCCGCTTGCCAACCAAACAAAAGCTAAAACTAACAATATCAAACCAATTGATTTACCACCTGATGATTTGCCCCCAGGTAAAAATTTTTTAATTTTATCTTGAATTTCTTTTATAATTTCATCAATGTTTGGTGGTTTTGGACCTCTTCCAGATCCATTGTTGCTTCCTCCTCCAGGAGGAGATCCCCATGGGCTTCCACCCCTACCTCTGAAATCATCCGACATATGCCAAAGTATATAGTGTCTTTATTGCAAAAAACAAGTAATGATGAATTGATGACATATAAAAAGCCAGAACTTAGTGACGCAATGAAAAGGAAGCTTGAACCAAAGAAATTCACCAAAAATCCTATTTTAGGAACAAAATTTACAATAGCCATTTCTAGCGCAAAGGGTGGAGTTGGAAAATCAACATTTGCTTCGAATCTTGCTTTAGCCTTAAAAAAAGTTGGTTGCAAAGTTGGGTTGTTAGATGCAGATATTTATGGCCCTTCAATTCCAAAAATGTTTAATATTAATGAGAAGCCTAGAAGTGATGGTCAAAAATTAGATCCGATCGTTAAATATGATATTCAATGTATGTCAATTGGTTTCTTGGCTGACCAACAAACGCCTATGATTTGGCGTGGCCCAATGGTCACAAGTGCAATTAAAACTTTTACTCAGAAAGTTAATTGGAAAGATTTAGATTTTATAATTGTTGATATGCCTCCAGGGACTGGAGATACGCAACTTACTTTTTCTCAAGAAATAAAAATGGATGGCGCAATAATTGTTTCCACTCCACAAGAAGTTGCTCTTTTAGACGTAAAAAGAGGAATTAAAATGTTTGATAAACTTGGAGTAAAAATTTTAGGATTAGTAGATAATATGAGTTTTTTTATTGGAGATGATGGAAAAAAATACAAAATTTTCGGTGAGGGAGGTGTAAAAAGAACTGCAGAGGAATTTCAAAAAGAATTTTTAGGTGAGATACCAATTAATCCAGAAATAGGCAAAACTTCAGATGATGGAAAGCCATTAGTAGAAATAAACCCAAATCATGAAATTTCAAAAATATATTTAGATTTTGCTGATAAAATTAAATCAACTTATCTTTAAGATCAAAAGCAATCATTAACTCATTCCATTCTCTTTTTGATAAACCTGAGCTGTCGATATCAACATTTTCACCTTTCATAAGTTTTTGAATAATTAGTTTTCCTTTTGCAGAAACTTCTGTACCTCCAACTCTATAATCCATAAAAGCTTCATAAGTTATGGGAACCCATTTTTTAACTGTATCTAACATTATATCTGCGAAAACTCTTATTTCATACTGTGCGTGGCTATCAGCCCTTAATCTTAAAAAATTCATTAAATTTAAAAGATCAGTCTTCCAGTACCATTGGGTATAAGTGTTTAAAGTCAAATTCATTCTTGCAAGTTCTCTTGCTAGACCTTTTTTATTTTCGTCTATAGTTGAGCCATCAAACCTTTCGTTAAGCATTGTTTCATAATTGTCATAAGTTCTCTCAGCATCACTTTTTAAAAGTTCTAAAACTTCCTTAGCTTGTTTACCTTTCAATACATCTCCTCTTCCTTGTCTATTACTAGTAGATTGAGCTGCTAAGTTTTCTTGAGTAGGTAAATAAAATTCTTTATCTAGAATAGAATATCTTGCTGAATATTCGTTAACATTAGCAGTTCTATGTCTAATCCATTGTCGAGCAATAAATATTGGTAATTTTATATGGTATTTTATTTCACACATCTCAAATGGGGTGCTATGCCAATGCCTCATCAAGTATTTAATTAAACCTTTATCAGTTGAAACTTGTTTAGTACCTTTTCCATAAGAAACTCTTGCAGATTGAACAATAGATGTATCGTCTCCCATGTAATCAACAACCCTGACAAAACCATGATCTAAAGCAGGAATTGCCTCGTAAAGAATACTTTCAAGCTCTGGTGCAGTAACTCTTTTAGTTAGATTGCTTTGAGATTGTTGATTTCTAATTTCTTCTTCTTGTTCTTTAGTAAGTTTCATGATTGTTATTGAATCTGCTGTAATTCCTTTTATATTAATAATGTTGGTTTTCCAACTATGACGATAAACGAATTTCGTAATAACCATTGCGGACGTGGGGGCAGTACCCACCACCTCCACCATTACAACTTATGGGGGTGAACTAGATTCGACGAATGTCTAAAGGCTATTCTTTCGTTCGGGATTGTTCCACCGTGACGGGCTAATTTATAATTGCTAACGAAAGTTACGCACTTGCTGCCTAATTAACTTAGTTAATTAAGCAAACGGGGTCTGGGGCACCTGGCAACAGAACGCCCCTTCTCATTTGTTTATTAGTTTGTAGTATCAACGTAAATTTAGAAATGCAACCTAATGACTCGGCCTACGTTCGGCCAGAATTTTTTTTTTTCGTTCTCTTAAGGTTTTTGCAATTTTTAATTTTGTTTCTGTTGATCTTTTTCGTCCCTTGAGTTTCTTTGAAACTTTTAAACCTATTTCAGGGGGCCTTTTTTTTCCTTTTAATGCAATAGATAATTTTTTTTTAAGTTCTTCAGACAAAGGTTTATAAATACGTTTTTTTGCTCCAGTTCTAAGATGCTGTATAGTTTTTTTTCTAACTTCAGGGTTTTTCATTCTTGATTTAATAGCCAATGAAATTTTATTTTTTGCTTGATCAGTCTGCTTCCATCCTTTCAGTCTCTCTCTTCTTTCTTTTGACAACTTAATTCCTTTAAATGCCAAAGATAATTTTTTTCTTGTTTCAGCAGATACTATACGTTTCTTTTTAATTCCATTAAGCTTGTCTATTAGTTGCTTTTTTTTTTCATAACTTAAATTTTTAGATCTAGAAACTAAGGAATATTGAATTCCTTTATTCCAAGCTTTTTGCCCTTTATGGCCTTCAGAACTTTTTAATTTAAATTGATCTGAACGTTTTTTACCAAACATTGGACTTGGTTTTCCAAAAGCTGGATTCTTTGATCCTTTTTTTGAATCTGATATTTTTCTTTTCCAGTCAGAAGTGAATATTCTTCCCTTCATGATTTTAGAAATATAAGCTCCATGTTTTTTTTGCTCTTCTGGACTTTTTATTACGACTGGCCAACTACTTCTATTGATCCACCTTTTGTCTTTAACTATTTTCTTGGTAAATTTTGTTTCATAATCTCTAGCTTCCTCTGGGGTATCAAAGGTATAAATAAGTTTGTATCTAAAATTTTCAGGGTTATTTTTAAATTCTTTCTTAAGGTTTTTTGAGCTCGTAAAATAAATCTTCCCAAAATCATCTATAGGGGTTTTTTTTAACTTCGTCGCATTTTTCCATCTAACACCAAAGTATTTTTGACCTGTAGTCAAATTTTTTAACCAATAAACGTATGGTTTAACTTTATTAAAGTTTTTTCCTCTCATTAAATAAAAATTTATCAAAAAAAATAGGATTGGCCGAGTCGATTTTGTTCGGCCTCTATTCGGCCTAGTACTTAAAATTTATGTATTTTTGGTAAAATACTTATGTATAATCAAACAAAGTTAAGGGCACCTGGCAACAGAACGCCCCTTCTCAATTCTTTATTCATAAGCATTAGCAATCTTTTTTTATTAATTAAGCAAATTCATACGTGCTCTGTACGGGATTTTAATTAATATTTTGCTTTAAATAATTCTAGATATCTTTTTTTTCATTAATGTAAAATCCGATCTAAAACTTTAATATTTACTTTCTGCATTCCTTCTTCGAAGTCATAATAAATTTCTACTTCATCATCTGGATCAACAGTTTTCAAAACTAACTTGATATATTTATCTATAGTTGTTTCTGGTGTGTTTTCTTTGAAATATTTTTGGAAGGTTTTCATTTTGGTCTTTTTTGATCTATTAATTCTATATCATCAATAAATTTTTTAAATGCTTTGTCTTTATCTTTAGGTAAATCAAAACCATCTCTAAACAAAATGCCATCATTATCTAATCCTGAAGAGCTTACGAAAGCCTCATTTTTTGAAATTAAAAATAACCAAGTTCTAAAATAATACCCATTACTTTTACAAGTTACCATAAAAGAGCCTTTAGATTGTTTTAAAATAATTTGATTATTTTTTCTTTTAATATCTTCGTTTAAAAAATCTAATAATTTTATAACTTGATTTAAATAAGGTTTATTAAAAATTTTGTTAAAATAAATTCGTAATAATTTTTCCCTTCTTTTTTCTCTTTCTTCAAAAGCCCTTTTTTTTTTAATTTGATCAATTTTTTTACTTACTATATCCACTATCCAAGATTAACAAATCCTGAACCATGAGTCCAAAATATAGGTTCATGTCGTATGAAATTTCATACGTAATCCATACGTAATTATTGTATGATTAGTCTAATTTTACGATTGCTAGTTGTTAAAATATGGGGATTTTGTTACAAAGTTCGGGGCACCTGGCAACAGAACGCCCCTTAATTAAAATTATTATTTTTTTAATTCTGCCTGAGCTGCTGCTAATCTAGCAACTGGAACTCTATAAGGGGAACAAGATACATAATGAAGACCGGCTTTAGCGCAAAAATAAATACTTTTAGGATCTCCACCATGTTCTCCGCAGATCCCTAGTTTTATTTTTTTATTTTGGCTCTTTCCTTTTTCAACAGCAATCTCAACCAAATCTGAAACTCCTTCGTCAATTGATACAAAAGGATCAATAGAAAATATTTTATTTTCCAAGTAATCATTTAAAAATTTTCCACTATCATCTCTACTAATTCCAAAAGTAGTTTGTGTTAAATCATTTGTACCAAAACTAAAAAATTCTGCGTATTTTGCTATTTCTTTTGCTTTAATAGCTGCTCTTGGGAGCTCAATCATCGTTCCAACCATGAAGTCTAATTTTAATTTATTTTCTTTTTGAACCATACTTGCTATTCTTTTAACTAAATCTTTCATTATTTTAATTTCAGCCTCAGTAGAAACTAGTGGAATCATAATCTCGGGAAACGCCGATTTAATTTTATTTTTTTTTAGTTCACATAAAGCTTCAAAAATTGCTCTGCATTGCATCTCATATATTTCAGGAAATGATATAGCTAATCTGCAACCTCTGTGACCTAGCATTGGATTTTGTTCATGAAGTTCCTCTATCCTTGTTTCAACCTCTTTTACCGAGAGATTAACAATTTCTGCTAATTCGCTAATTTCTTTATTTGTTCTTGGTAAAAATTCATGTAAAGGAGGATCTAACAATCTTACTGTCACTGGCAAACCATTCATAATCTTAAAAATTTCAGTGAAGTCTTTTTTTTGATACGGTAAAAGTTTATCTAAAGCTTTAGCTCTGTCTTCTTTAGTTTTAGAAAGAATCATTTCTCTTACAGATAGAATTCTCTCTTCATCAAAAAACATGTGCTCAGTTCTGCAAAGTCCAATGCCTTCAGCACCAAAATCTTTTGCAGTTTTAGTATCTTTTAAGGTTTCAGAATTTGTTCTTATTTTCAATTTTCTATAACTATCAGCCCACGACATTAATTTTGAAAAGTCACCAGATATTTCAGGCTTTATGGTAGAAACACTACCTTCGATTATTCTTCCTGTTGAGCCGTCTATTGTTATTATTTGTCCCTCTTTAATTTCCATAGATGAAGTTTTAAATGACTTATTTTCATAATTGATATCAATTTCACTCGACCCTGAAACACAAGGCCTTCCCATTCCTCTTGCTACAACTGCTGCATGGCTTGTCATTCCACCTCTTGCAGTTAAGATTCCTTTGGCTGCATGCATTCCTTGTATATCTTCAGGAGAAGTTTCTACTCTAACTAATATTGTGTCTTGCATCATTGATGTTAGTCTTTCTGCTTCCTCAGATGTAAATACCACTTTACCACTCGCAGCACCTGGTGATGCGGGCAATCCATTTGCAATTACATTTATTGTGTTTTTTTCATCAAGAGTTGGATGAAGAAGTGTGTCAAGTGAGTGTGGATCAATTCTTAACACAGCCTCTTTTTTTGAAATTAATTTTTCTTTAACCATATCAACTGCAATTTTAACTGCAGATTTTGCAGTTCTTTTTCCAGAACGTGTTTGAAGCATCCACAGCTTTTTATTTTCAACTGTAAACTCTACATCCTGCATATCTTTGTAGTGTTTTTCTAATTTTTTTAAGATGTTATAAAGTTGTCTATAAACTTTAGGCATAGACTCTTCCATTGACGGAGCTTTAACTTTAGCATTTTGTCGAGCTTTTTTAGTTATATATTGCGGAGTCCTTGTTCCAGCAACAACATCCTCTCCTTGTGCATTAATTAAATATTCTCCATAAATTTCGTTTTCACCGTCTGATGGATTTCTTGTAAAAACAACACCAGTTGCACAGTCGTCTCCCATGTTTCCAAAAACCATTGATTGAATATTGACTGCCGTTCCCCACTCTGCAGGTATATGATTTAATTTTCTATAGATTTTTGCTCTCTTACTATCCCAAGACAAAAATACTGCACTGATTGCTCCTAACAACTGTTCATGAACATCTTGTGGAAAATCTCTATTTGCTTTTTCCCTAACTGTTCTTTTAAAATCTTCAATAAGCCCATCCCAGTCATTTTCATCTAAATCAGTGTCCAACAAAACACCCTTTGTAAGTTTGTAATTCTCAATTAATTCTTCAAAATGATACCCTTCAACGCCCATTACTACATTACCATACATTTGAATAAACCTTCTGTAGCTATCTTTGGCAAATCGTCCATTAGAAGTTTTTAATGCTAAGGCTTTGACAGTTTTATCGTTTAATCCTAAATTTAAAATTGTATCCATCATACCAGGCATAGAAACTCTCGCTCCAGATCTAACTGAAAGTAATAATGGATTTTTTAAATCACCAAATTTTTTTGAAACTTCTTTTTCAACAGCATTTAATTCTTTTTTGATTGATTTGATTATACTTTTATTAAGTTTTTTTTTATCTTTATAAAAAAAATCACATACTTTTGTAGAAATAGTAAAACCAGGTGGAACTGGTAATCCCATTCGACCCATTTCTGAAAGGTTGGCTCCTTTTCCACCTAAAAAATTTCTTGGGATTTTAATTTTTTTGCTATCTTGAGATTTAAAATTTAAAATTAGTTTTTTCATTTTTGGGAGTCTACTAAAGAAAAATTAACATAGTTGTTGAAGGTTTTACATAAGATTTGAATAAGTTCTAGTCTATTTTTACG
Source organism: uncultured Pelagibacteraceae bacterium (assembly GCA_902526115.1). Taxonomy (GTDB): domain Bacteria; phylum Pseudomonadota; class Alphaproteobacteria; order Pelagibacterales; family Pelagibacteraceae; genus Pelagibacter. The sequence continues at coordinate 20,522 of CABZJV010000007.1, read as the reverse complement.
AATACCTGGATCAACGTCATTAACTATAACATTGTCAAAAAATTCGTTAATTACTTTTTTGGCATCTAGTAAGTTATCTAGAGTTTCAAAATAAACTTCATCTTTATTAATTGAAGAAAAATATTTCCTTAATTCATTTATCTTTTTAAACAAATTTTTTTCAAAATCTGTCTTAAAAAGACTAGGATCGCTTGTATTTGAAAGATCAAAATTCTGTCCTTTCAACTCACTTTCCAAGATGTTTGAGGCTCTTTTATAGCTTGATATTATCTCTTGTCCGTTTGATTTAGAAATTATTTTGTCTAAATATTTAGCCTTTTCAAAAATTATTACAAGTTGATCTAAATTATGTGAATTGATAGATGCTTGAATAATATCATTTCGAATATTTTCTTCCTTCATATAGAATTTTAGTCGGTCCATTAGAAATTCAGAAAGTTCTTTTTGAAGTAATTTATTTTCAAATGTGAAGCCTTGATCCATATAAAGTGACGCTGAATAGTTAATCAAATCTCTTATTTTAATATGAGTTTTATTTTCTACAATTATTCTAATTATTCCTAAAGTTAATCTTCTAAGGGCAAATGGATCTTTAGAGCTTGTTGGTTTTTGGTTAATTCCAAAAAAACCTACAAGGGTATCTATTTTGTCTGATAGAGCTAGTGCTATACTAAAAGGTTTTTTAGGAACCATTGACCCAGAACCTGAGGGTAAATATTGTTCACTTATTGATAGTGCTACATCCTTGTCAAAACCTTGTGCCTCAGAAAAATAACCACCCATAATTCCTTGAAGCTCAGGAAACTCACCCACTAGTCTAGATAATAAATCGACTTTAGAGATTGATGCTGATAATTCCACTTTTTCTTTACTTATTAACAGTTCATCTGAAAGCATTCCTCCAAGCTTTCTCATTCTTTGAACTTTATCGAAATAACTTCCCAAACCCTTAAAATAATTCATAGATTTTAAATTTGAGACTTGTTTTACTAAATTTTGAGATTTGTCTTTTTGCCAAAAGAATTTTGCATCGGTAAGTCTTGCTTCTACTACTCTCTCGTTACCTAGCTTTATTAACCCTTTTAGATCTTTTTTGTTTGAAACAACTAAAAATTCGTTCGTAATACCTCCCTTATTATCAAAAGTAGGAAAATTTTTTTGATGGTATTGCATTGTGATTATTAGAATCTCTTTTGGAATTTTTAAAAACTCTTTATCAAACTGACAAACAAGAACATTGGGTTGATCTATTAAATCAACAACTTCTTCCAACAGCTTTGGATTTTGCTCTATAACAATATTTTTCTTTTTTAAAAGTAAATGAAATTTTTTTTCAATAATTTTTTTTCTTTCAACAGGGTCAATTATTATTTGTTTCTTTTTAAAGAAATTTTTATATTTTTTAAAATTAAAAAATTTCATTTTCTTTTCTTCAAAATCTTTATCTACGAAAGTAAAATTAGATGACTGAATATGATGAAATTTAAATATTAGTGTTTTTTTGTTAAAGATTGCCAAAATTGACTTGAGCGGTCTACCCCAATTTAAACTAAAATCCCCCCAACGCATTGATTTTTTCCATTGAATTTTATCTAATATTTTTGGAACAAATTCTTCTAATAACTCGTGGGTATAAAGTTTTTTTGATTTCGTTTTAAAGAAGAAAAAGTTACCTTTTTCTGTTTCTTTTTCATAAAGATTTTGTTTTAGAGTTTGATTTGATCGTATAAAGCCCTCTATAGCAAGATCTGGGGCTTTTGTACTCGGACCTCTTATTTCCTCAGACTTCAGAATTGTTTGTTTTTGAATCCCTTCAAATAATATTACCAATCTATTTGGGGTTGAATAGGAAGAACTTCTTTTAAATGGAATAGATTTCTCTTCAAAGAAATCATTAAAAGATTTCAATAAGTTTTCTCTTAAATTTTTTTGAAGACCTGCGGGTATTTCCTCGCTAAATAGCTCTAAAAAAAACTCAGACATTTTTCAATTTTGACTATCTATCCAAATCCCAGCAGCAGACTTAGTGATGTCACGAATTCTTCCAATATAACCTGCTCTTTGTGCAACACTTATTGCTCCCCTAGCATCTAAAATGTTAAATACGTGGCTTGCTTTTAAACATTGATCATACGCAGGTAGTGAAACCTTTTTTTCAACTAATGATTTTGCTTCTGACTCATGCATATCAAACATTTTGAATAATTGTTCGACATTGGCATGCTCAAAATTATATGCAGAAAACTCTTTTTCAGCTTGGTGAAAAACTTCTCTGTATTTTATATCCTCATCATTCCATAACAAATCATAAACATTTTTTTGTTGTTGGGTAAACATACAGATCCTCTCTAAACCATAAGTAATTTCTACTGAAACTGGTTTACATTCATATCCAGCCATCTGTTGAAAGTAAGTGAATTGAGTAATTTCCATTCCATCACACCAAACTTCCCAACCTAAACCGGCTGCACCTAATGTAGGACTTTCCCAGTCATCTTCAACGAATCTTATATCATGATCATTGTGATGAATTCCAATTGTAGTAAGACTATTTAGATATATTTTTTTTATATTTTCAGGAGAAGGTTTAATCAAAACTTGAAACTGATAATAATGTTGAAGTCTATTAGGATTTTCACCATATCTGCCGTCTGTTGGTCTTCTTGATGGTTGAACATAAGCGGCTTTCCAAGGTTGGGTACCCAACGATCTAAGAGTTGTAGCAGGATGGAACGTACCAGCTCCAACTTCCATGTCGTACGGCTGAAGAATAATACACCCTTGTTTACTCCAAAATTTTTGAAGATTTAGAATAGTTTCTTGAAAAGTTTGAAATTTTGGTTTTTGTTTTTTATTATTTTTAGAAACCATATCTTTGCCAGATTGACCTCTCATCTAAAATATTTGCAAATTGATCTATTTGATTAGAAGATGAAAGTTTTTGACTTAACCATCCTTTGGTCTTTTCAAATTTTTTAATTATTACATCATCTCCAAATTTTTCTTTCAAGATTTCATGAGTGTTTCCTATTCCATCTACTAATCCCAATGTTTTTGATTTACTACCTGACCAAAATTCACCCGAGAAAAGTTCAACTTCAGATTTTTTTAATTTAGTACCTCTACTTTTTTCAACAACATCAATAAAATCTTTATGTAAGTCTAACTGAATATTTTTAAGTCTCTCTATATCTTCATTTTTTTCTTCAAGAAAAGGATCAAGAGTACTTTTATTTTTACCAGCTGTATGAACTCTTCTCTCGACACCAATTTTTTTTATTAATTCTGTAAAACCAAACGACGAATAAATAACTCCAATTGATCCTATAATAGAACTTGAATTTGCATAAATTTCATCCCCAGCACATGCAATAAGATAGCCTCCAGAGGCGGCTACATCCTCTGCAAATACAATTACTTGTTTCTTATTTTTTTTTGCTTGCTGTCTTATAAAGCTATAAATTAGATGGGATTGAACAGGAGATCCACCTGGTGAATTTATAGTAATTGCAACACATTTGGCTTTTTTCAATGAAAAAGCTTTTTTAATTATCTCTTCTTGGCCAGCAAAATCTATACCTTGTTTAAATTTTCCTGCATTTCCTATCACACCACTAAGCTTTAAATGAGCTACTATTTTTTTCTTTTTAAAAAAAGAGAACATAAATATTTCTTATAGAATTATTAGTTGAATATAAAGACTACTTATAATTGAAGAATAAGGTGCGTCAATTGATAAGTAATAAATAAAAGTTAATTATACTAGTTTAAATTTTATATGGGATCAGTCGTTCAGCTTAAAAATCAGATAAATAATTCATATTTTCAGTTAAAGGATTCTCTTGAGGACAAGCTGGTTTTAACTGAGGAAAAAATTAAAACTAAATTAATTAGTGATGTAGAACTAGTTCAAAAAATGACTGAATATCATATGAAAACTGGTGGCAAAAGGCTGAGAGCTCTACTAACTTTAGGATCTGCAAAATTATGTGGTTATACAAAAGGTTCAAGAGATGTGAATTTAGCAGCATGTGTTGAATTAATACATAGTGCAACTTTAATGCATGATGACGTTATAGATGAGGGTGAAGTTAGGAGAGGAAAAGAAACTTTAAATAAAGTTTGGAATAATCATTCATCAGTTTTAGTAGGTGACTATTTGCTAAGTAGATGCTTTGAGATGATGGTTGAAGATGGTAACATAGAAGTTCTGAAATTATTATCATCTACTTCATCAAAAATAGCTCAAGGAGAAGTTTTACAGCTTCAGCATAAAGGTGAAGTCGATATGTTGGAAGAGACTTATCTAAAAATTATTTCTGCAAAAACTGCTGAATTGTTTGCAGCAGCTACAAAAGTCGGTGCAATTTTATCTGATAGTAATAAAAAAGAAAAAGATGCACTTGAATTTTATGGTAGAAATCTTGGACTTACTTTCCAAATTGCTGACGATACACTTGATTACAACGCTGAACTTAAATCATTTGGAAAGAAAATAGGACAAGATTTTTTTGAAGGAAAAATTACACTTCCAATAATTTTACTTTATCAAAAGCTGGAGATCAAAGAAAAAAATAACTTAATTAATATTTTCAGCAAAGATACAAGAGATAAAGATGATTTAGATAAAATAATTGCTTTAATTAATAAACACAAAATTATAAATGAGTGCTACCAGAAAGCTCAACATTATATTAATCTTGCTTCAAATTCATTAAGTGTTTTTGAAGATACTAAAGAAAAAGAAATTTTAAAAAATCTAACAACATTTAGTTTATCCAGAAGTTTTTAGGGACTCAAAAGAGATCTGATCCATTCTCCTTTAGAATTTTTTGTATATTTTAATCTTTCATGAATTCTATTATCTCCATCAAGCCAAAATTCAATACTTGAGGGAGATAAGTTCCATCCTGACCAATAATTCGGTCGTGGAACATTATTCTTATCTGCATACTTTTTTTTGTATTCTTCGATAGAATTATCTAACTGTTCTCGATCTTTAAGTTCATTGCTCTGTTTAGATGCCCATGCTCCAATTCTGCTTTCATAACTTCTTGAATTATAGTAATCATCTGCAACCTCATTTGGTACCAATGAAACTGTGCCATTAACTCTAATTTGTCTTAATAAACTTTTCCAATGAAAGCACATTGCTACATTTGGATTATGTTTTAATTCGTATCCTTTTTGACTATCTAAATTTGTGTAAAATACAAATCCATTTTGATTAAAGTCTTTTAATAAGACCATTCTTACTGAAGGGACATTATTTTTATTCGATGTTGCTAACGCTACCGCGTTTGGGTCGTTTGGCTCAGTTTTTTTTGCCTCTTCCATCCAATTTTCAAATAAATGAATTGGATCATCTACATCCATAAAACAACTATTAAGCCCAAGTGAGTTTTTTTGATTCATAATTTAAACAAAATAATCTATATAATATAAATAATGTCATTTAATACATTTGGAAAGCTATTTCGTTTCTCTACTTGGGGTGAATCTCACGGTCCTGCTATTGGCTGTATCGTTGATGGATGCCCACCAAATATTAAATTAAGTGAAAAAGATATACAAAAAGAACTGGATAAGAGAAAACCAGGACAATCAAAATTTACGACACAAAGAAAAGAGGACGATAAAGTTCAAATGTTATCTGGAATTTTTGAAGGTAGAACTACGGGTACACCAATCTCCTTAATTATTTATAATAAAGATATGAGATCTAAGGATTATGGAAAAATTAAGGATAAATTTAGACCTGGACATGCTGACTTTACTTACTTCAAAAAATACGGAATTAGAGACTATAGAGGTGGCGGAAGATCATCTGCAAGAGAAACTGCATCAAGAGTTGCAGCTGGTGCAATAGCTAAGTTGGTCTTACAAAATAAATTAGGTAAAAAATTTAAAGTTGTTGGTGCAGTCACGCAATTAGGTATTTTGGGGTGCGATACTAGCAAATGGAATGACAAAATAATTTCAAAAAATCCATTTTTTTGTCCTGATAAATCAATGATTAAACTTTGGGAAAAATATTTGTTAGGAGTAAGAAAATCTGGATCATCATGTGGTGCAGTGATTGAAATAAGAGCAAGAGGAATTCCGTTAGGATTGGGCGCACCTATTTACTCAAAACTAGACTCTGATATAGCATCTAGTTTCATGAGTATTAATGCTGTTAAAGGAGTAAATATTGGTGCTGGAATGAACTCTGCACAACTAAGTGGTGAACAAAACTCAGATGAAATTTCACAAAAAGGTAAAAAATTAAAGTTTAATTCAAATAATGCCGGTGGAATATTGGGTGGTATTTCAACTGGACAGGAAATTGTTGCTTCATTTGCTGTAAAACCAACATCTTCAATCTTAACAAAAAGAAATACTGTCGATAAATTTGGAAAAAATACAACAATATCTGTTACGGGAAGACATGATCCATGTGTTGGTATAAGAGCTGTACCTGTTGGTGAAGCGATGATGAATTGTGTTTTATTAGATCACTATCTAATGAATAAAGCTCAGTGTCAGTAGAACAATTAATTTTTTACAACTTTGATAGAATTTTTGTTAAATAAAATATCTAAAATTTTCTTGGAAATTTGAGAGGCATTTAATCCAGCAATTTCATACATTTTGTTAGGGGTATCTTGTTCAATAAATTTATCTGGTAAATTCATAGATCTAAACTTTAAACCTTTATCAAATATCCCTTTCTCAGCAAGTAAGTTTTTTACGTGCGAACCAAATCCACCAATAGATCCTTCTTCTATAGAGAATAAAATTTCATGGTCTCTAGCACATTTAATAATTAACTCTTCGTCTAAGGGTTTGGCGAATCTAGCATCAATAATAGTAGTTGAAACTCCTTTTTGTTTTAAATTTTCTGCTGCTAATTTACATTCCTCAAGTCTTGTTCCTAAGCTTAAAAGACATACTTGATTACCATTTTGGATTATTCTTCCTTTTCCAATTTCAATTTTATCTTCTATAGATGGTAGTTCAGCTCCAACACCTACACCTCTTGGGTATCTAATTGCACTTGGTCTATCATTAATATCTACTGAAGTATTTATCATTTTAACTAGTTCAGATTCATCACTTGCAGCCATTACAATAAAATTTGGTAAAGTTGATAAATAAGTAATATCAAATGAACCAGCGTGTGTTGATCCATCAGCTCCTACTAATCCAGCTCTATCAATTGCAAATCTTACTGGTAAGCTTTGAATAGCTACATCATGAACAACTTGATCGTAAGCTCTTTGTAGAAATGTTGAGTAAATTGCAGCATAGGGCTTGTATCCCTCCGTTGCCATCCCTGCGGCAAATGTTACAGCATGTTGCTCAGCTATACCAACATCAAACATTCTTTTTGGGAATTCTTTGCCAAATATATCCATTCCCGTTCCACTAGGCATCGCTGCTGTTATTCCAACAATTTTGCTATCTTTTTTTGCGTGCTTCACGAGAGTATTGGCAAATACTTTTGTATATGAAGGTAAATTAGATCCACTTTTATTCTGCTCACCAGTGTCTACATTAAATTTTGAAACTCCATGATAATGATCTTTAGCTTGTTCTGCATAACTATACCCTTTACCTTTTTGAGTTTTAATATGAATCATAATTGGACCTTCATGATTTGAGTCTCTTGCATTTTTTAAAATAGGGATAAGAGTAGATAAATCGTGTCCGTCAATTGGTCCTACATAATAAAAACCTAATGAATTAAACATAGTACCCCCTGTGAATGCAGATCTTAAGAAATCCTCTGCTTTACCTGCCTTTGCACTAAATCTCTTTGAAAATGCTGAAGTAATTAACTTAACAGTTTCTCTGAAACTAAAATAAATTTTTCCTGTCAATAACTTTGCTAGATATGTTCGCATTGCTCCAACAGGTTTTGCTATTGACATATCGTTATCGTTTAAAATAACAATCATCTTTGTTTTGGAAGCTCCAGCATTATTCATTGCTTCATAAGCCATGCCAGCACTCATCGCACCATCGCCTATCACTGCAATAACATTTGATGATTTATTTTCTAATTTATTTGCCTCAGCTATACCTAATGCAGAGGAGATTGATGTTGAGCTGTGCGCAGCACCAAATGGATCATATTCACTTTCAGATCTTTTCGTAAAACCTGATAACCCATTACCTTGTCTTAATGTTCTAATCTTATCTTTTCTTCCAGTTAAAATTTTGTGTGGATAGGATTGATGTCCTACATCCCAAATTAGTTTATCATTTGGTGTATCAAATACGTAATGAAGTGCTACAGTTAGTTCCACAACACCTAACCCCGCACCTAAGTGACCTCCTGTTTGAGATACAGCATCTATCATTTCATCTCTAACTTCAGTAGCAACTTTTGGTAAATCCTTTTCAGAAACTTTCCTTAAATCAGATGGAAAATTAATATCATTTAAAAATGAACTTTTGTTTATCATCTATCTCTTTTTAAAATATGTTCTAAAGTCTTTTTTATTTTTTTTGTATTAGGACCATATTTTTTTATTTTTTTATTAATATTTATAATTAAATTGTCACAATATTTAACTGCATTATCGTAACCAATCAAACTAATAAGTGTTGCTTTACCTTTTTTTTCATCTTTTCCTGTTTTTTTACCAGCTATTTTTGAATTTCCTTTATTGTCTATTAGGTCGTCAGAAATTTGAAACAATAAGCCTATGTCAGATCCAATAGTTCCAAAAAATCTAAGCTCTGAATTTTTTTTCTTCTTTATTATTGCTGGAGCTACACAACAAAAACTAAATAACATTCCTGTTTTTTTAATTTCCATTTCAATTATTTTACTTTTTGATATTTTTTTTTTTTCGTAATGCAAATCTAAATATTGTCCACCAGCTATACCCAGATGACCTGAACATTCAGATAATTTTTTTATTAAGTTAATTTTAATTTTTTCAGGTAAATCTAGATTTTTGTTTGATAAAATTTCAAATGCCATCGTAAGCAAAGAATTGCCAGCTAGCACTGCAGTTGACTCTCCATATTTTATATGTGTAGATGGTTTTCCACGTCTAATTTTATCATCATCCATACAAGGCAAATCATCATGAATAAGTGAGTAAGCGTGTATGCATTCAACAGCTGCACCAATCTGTATTAAGGTATTATAACTAATTGAAAATAAAGAACCAAAGTCTATAAGTATCTTTGATCTAATTTTCTTTCCTCCTGGAAATAAACCATATTTCATTGCGCTGATAAGATTAGAGCTATTCTGATTATTAATAAATTTTTTTAAAAAATAATTGGTATCTTTAGCAATTTTATTAATTTCATTTTTCATTTTTTTTAACTATTTCCCTAATTTTATTATTTGTTTTTTCATTAATAAATTTAAGATTTTTTTGAAATTTTTTTTCTATGATACTATTTAACTTCAATAACTCTTGATAACTATCAATAGAATTATTTAAATTATTTTCATTCTCTAATGACACAATTATACTATTTGCTTTTTCAGTGAGCTCCTCCAAAGAGCTGTTTTGATAATCAAGTGGTAAATTTTTTTCTTTCATATATTAATAATTATTACATGAAATCTAATCATTCAAATATCAAAAAAGCAAAAAAATATTTGGATAATAATGAATGTATAGCAGTACCAACAGAAACAGTTTATGGATTAGCTGGAAATGCTTATTCTGATATCTCGGTTAAAAAAATATTCAAATTAAAGAAAAGACCAACTAATAACCCTTTGATTGTTCACTACTATAATCTTAATGGTCTCAATGAAGATTGCATAATAAATAAAGAATTTAAAAAACTTTACAAGAAGTTCTCACCTGGTCCGATTACATATGTTTTAAAATTAAAGAAAAATACTAAAATATCAAAATTTGTAACCAACAATAAAAATACTGTTGCAATTAGATTTCCAAAGCATCCGCTTATTAGAAAATTGCTTAAAGTTTTAAATTATCCCTTAGCTGCTCCAAGTGCAAATATTTCATCAAAACTAAGTTCTGTTAGTCCCGCAGATGTAAAAGAGGAATTCGGAAAAAAATTGAAATATTTACTTAAAGGTGGAAGAAGTTCTATTGGAGTAGAGTCAACAATTATTAATCTAACAAATAAGATATCAATATTAAGGCTTGGAGGATTAAATGTATCAAAAATAAATAAGATACTTAAAAAAAAATTATTAATTAAAAATAAATCTAAAGAAAAACTTTCGCCTGGATTGTTTTCTCTTCATTACTCTCCAGGTATACCATTAAGAATGAATGCAAAAAAAATAAACAAAGGCGAAGCCTTTATATTAATAAAAAAAAGAAAAATAAATTCAAAAGACTATTTCTTTCTTAGCAAAAATAACAACCTGATTAAAGCAGCAAAAAATTTATATCCTCTAATGCGAAAGATTAAAAATAGAGGGTATAAAAAAATTGCTGTTGAGAAAATACCTAATATTGGGATAGGACAAACAATTAATGATCGATTAAAGAGGGCATCAAAATACTAAATGACAAATTCAATTGAGGTAAGAAATCTCTCTAAAAAATATAAATCAAAGAGTGCTGTAACTAATATAAATTTCAAAATTGATGAAAATGAAATTGTTGGCTTATTAGGCCCTAATGGTTGTGGAAAGACAACAACTATCGGAATGATATTAGGATTATTAAAACCCTCTAAAGGTGAAGTTTTAATTAATGGAAAAAATATAGAGTCTAACAAAATATCTCTTCTACATAAAATGAATTTTATATCTCCCTACATTGAACTTCCTAAAAAATTAAAGGTAAAACAAAATTTAATTGTTTATGGTAAATTATATAATGTTGACCAATTAGAAAGTAGAATAGATTATCTTTCAGATAAACTTAGACTATCTGATCTTTTAGATAAAATAACAGGTGAACTTTCCTCTGGACAAAAAAATAGAGTTAGTCTTGCAAAAGCTTTAATAAATGATCCTAGAGTTCTGCTACTAGATGAACCAACAGCTTCCTTAGATCCAGAAACGGGCGATTTTATTAGAACATTTTTAGAAAATTATAAAAAAGAAAAAAAAATTTCAGTATTACTTGCTTCACATAATATGGATGAGGTTAAAAGATTGTGTGATTTTGTTTTAATGATGAAAGATGGAATTATCGTAGATAGAGGAACGCCTAATGATTTAATATTAAAACATGGTAGAAGAAATCTAGAAGAAGTTTTTTTAGAAATAGCGAGAAATACAAAATGAATTTTACTAGAATTTATGGACTTTTTTTAAGACATTTTTACTTAATTTCCAGATCTTTTCCCAGAATACTTGATTTAATATATTGGCCTACAATCCAAATAACTTTATGGGGATTTATTTCAAATTTTTTTGCAGAACATAGTACTTACTATAGTGGCACTATAGGTGTAATTCTATCTTGTGCAATTCTCTACGATTTTTTATTTAGAACAAGTATAGGATTCAACATGCTATTTTTAGAGGAAATATGGAGTAGAAATTTTACCAACCTGTTCATCGCTCCAATGAAAATTAGTGAAATTATTATTTCTTTAGTCATTACTGCTTTAATTAGAGCCTTGATAGGGCTGGTCCCAGCTATATTGCTTACCTCTCCTCTGTTTGGTATATCCTTACTGGAATTAGGATTTCCTTTGGCTTTTCTTTTTTTAAGTTTATATATTTTTGGTATTACTTTAGGCATATTTGTATCTGCGGGGTTACTAAGATTCGGCCCTTCATTTGAAAACATTGCATGGTCTACTATGTTTTTGTTAGCTCCATTTGGTTGTATTTATTACCCTGTTGAAATTTTACCAGACATCTTTCAATCTATCGCTTATGCTCTACCTCTGGTTTATATATTTGAAGAAACAAGAAATATTTTAGTAAACGGTCAGGTAGAATACAAAAATATTTTTAATGCCATTTATTTTAATATTTTTTATCTAATTATTGCAATATCGATTTTTTATTACTCTTTTAATAAAGCTCGAGATAAAGGAACTTTAATAAATATAGGAGAATAATTGGCGCGCCTGCTAGGAGTCGAACCCAGAACCTCCTGATCCGAAGTCAGGCGCTCTATCCAGTTGAGCTACAAGCGCATATAGTATTAATATTATATTTTATGGAAAAAAACATTAATTTTATTGTTCAAAAGGAAGAAAATAATTCAAGAATTGATATTTTGATCAATCAAAGAGATAAATTAATCAGCAGAACCAGAATCAAAAATTTAATATTAAAAGATAAACTCACCTTAAATAATATCATCATAAATAATCCGTCTAAAAAAGTTAATACTGGAGACCAGATAATTCTCAAAATCCCAAAACCAGAAGCAGCTTCATTAAAACCATATAATTATAAATTAGAAATTGAGTACGAAGATGAAGATTTACTTGTAATAAATAAACCTGCTGGAATAATTATGCACCCAGGAGCTGGAAATTACAATAAAACAATTGTTAATGCCTTAATAAATTATGATAAAAATTCCTTATCTAATATCGGTGACGAATTAAGACCAGGGATTGTTCATAGAATAGATAAAAATACCTCAGGATTAGTTGTTATTGCTAAAAATAACCATTCACACGAAAATCTATCTAAGCAATTTACTGAACATACCATTGTACGAGAATACCAACTTTTAATATGGGGAAAACTAAGACCATCTATTGGAAGAATTGAAACTTTTATTACCCGAAGTTCAAAAAATAGACAGTTAATGGAAGTAAGTGTTTCCAAAGGGAAAAAAGCAATAACAAATTATAAAACTATTGAAATTTTTCAAAATGAAAAAATTCCAACTTTAAGTTTGGTGGAATGTAAATTAGAAACAGGACGTACTCATCAGATAAGAGTGCATATGAATTATAAAGGAAATAGCATAGTGGGTGATGATAAATATAAAAAAAAATATAAAAAACTCTCAAATATCGATTTAGAAGTTCATAATTCAATATCTAATTTATCAAGACAATTTTTGCATGCTAAAACTTTAGGCTTTGTCCATCCAAAAAGTAATAAACAAATGATTTTTTCCTCAAATTTGCCACAAGTGCTAAATAATATTATAAAAATGCTTAGAAATACTAATAAATAAAACGTTGAAAATTAAATAAAATTAATTAAATAAATCCTGCAATGAACTCAACAATAAATAATATGCCAACTCTTTCAAATGAAGGTGGATTGTCCGCATACCTTGAGCAAATTAAAAAGTTTCCAATGTTAGCTGCTGAAGAAGAATACATGTTAGCAAAAAATTGGAAAACAACTGGTAATGTTAAAGCTGCTGAAAAATTAGTTACAAGTCATCTTAGATTAGTTGCTAAAATTGCAATGGGATACAAAGGTTATGGGTTGCCAGTGAATGAGATGATTTCTGAGGGAAACATTGGATTAATGCAGGCTGTTAAAAAATTTGAACCAGAAAAAGGTTTCAGATTAGCAACATATGCTATGTGGTGGATAAAAGCTTCTATTCAAGAATATATTTTAAGATCTTGGAGCTTGGTAAAAATTGGAACTACAACTGCTCAGAAAAAACTATTTTTTAATTTAAAAAAAATTAAAAATCAAATTGCTCCACAAGCTGAAGGAGACTTAAGAGATGAGCATGTAAAACATATTGCAGATAAATTGGATGTTAGCAAAGAGGAAGTTGTTTCAATGAATAGAAGATTGTCAGGAAAAGAATTTTCTTTGAATGCTCAAGTTGGCGAAGATGGAGACGAGTGGCAAGACTGGTTAGTTGATAAAGAACTGGATCACGACTTAAAGTATGCTCATCATGAGGAAATGGAGCAAAGAAAAGATTTGTTGAGAGATTCTATCAATGTCCTTAATGACAGAGAAAAAGAAATTTTATACTCAAGAAAATTGAATGATAATCCAACAACATTAGAAGATTTAAGTCAAAAATATAAAATTAGCAGGGAAAGAGTAAGACAAATTGAAAATAAAGCTTTTGAAAAACTTCAAAAACATATGTTGCTTTTGGCTAAATCAAAAAACTTATTGCCAGCAAATTAAATATCAAAAGGGTTTTCAACTAATATTGTGTCTTCTCTCTCTGGACTAGTGGATATACTTGAAATTTTTGCTCCTATGAAATCCTCGACAGCAAAAATATATTTTTTTGCATTTTCAGGTAAAGCATTCATATTTTTTATTCCATTTGTTGAAACTTTCCATCCTGGAAAAGTTTTGAAAATTGGTTTTATTTTTAATTGGTCTTCAACAGCTGCTGGCAAATAATCAATTTTTTTTCCATCTAACTCATATTGGATACACATTTTAATTTCATCTAGTTCATCTAATACATCTAATTTAGTAAGTGCAATTCCATCAATACCGGAAATTTTAATAGTTTGCCTCACTAAAACACCGTCAAACCAACCACATCTTCTTTTCCTACTGGTAACAGTTCCAAATTCTTTTCCTCTATTACCCAATAATTCTCCAATATCATCCTTTAACTCTGTTGGAAAAGGTCCTTCCCCAACACGAGTGGTATATGCTTTTGTTATTCCTAAAACATAATGTATTGAATTTGTTCCACATCCTGTTCCTGTTGCTGCGCTTGAAGCTACTGTATTAGAGGAAGTTACATAAGGATAAGTACCATGATCTACATCTAATAAAATTCCTTGAGCCCCTTCAAATAATATCTTTTTTTTTTGTTTTTTAAATTGATCAATTTTAAGCCACACTGGTTGTGAAAATTGCAAAATCTTCGGAGCAATCTTTAATAAATCTTCTTTTAATTTATCTTTTTCAAAAATTTTTTTTCCTAATCCTTTTCTTATTGCATTATGATGTATTAAAACTGATTCTAGTCTTTGATCTAAATTTTCTTCAGATATTAAATCCATTACTCTAATTGATCTTCTACCAACTTTATCCTCATAAGCAGGTCCAATGCCTCTTCGTGTGGTGCCAATTTTTCCTTTTCCAGCCGCATCCTCTCTAATTTGATCCATTTCTCTATGAAATGGTAAAATTAAATTTGCAGACTCCGATATAATAAAGTTTTTTATATTTACATCTACTCCTTTTGATTTTATTTCCTCTATTTCTTCGATTAATGCCCATGGGTCGACTACAACCCCATTGCCAATTATTGAAATCTTATTTTTCCTAACTATACCAGACGGAAGTAATCTTAATTTATATGTCACACCATCAATTACAAGTGTATGCCCGGCATTATGTCCTCCTTGAAATCTTATAACAACATCTGCTTGTTCAGAAAGCCAATCGACTATCTTTCCTTTTCCCTCATCTCCCCATTGAGAACCAACAACTACAATATTTTTCATTATTTAAATTTTTTATTTATTATAACTGAGTTTAAGTGATTAATTGGACCATGCCCTTTGCCGTAATTAGGATTAGATTTTATAGCTAAATTAACATACTTAATTCCAAGCTCACAAGATTTCTTTATTGGTTTTCCACATGATAAAAACGTTGCAATAGCGCTAGATAATGTGCATCCGGTGCCGTGAGTATTTTGAGTTTCATATCTTTTGCTCTTAAAAATTTTTATATTTTTTCTATTTACAAAAATATCATTGACAAACTTGGTCTTCAAATGTCCACCTTTGATCATTACATTTTTAGCTCCATATTCTATTAACTTTTTAGCTGCAAGTATCATATCTTCTTTTGTCTTTATCTGAGTGTGGGTTAAAATTTCCATCTCAGGAATATTTGGAGTAACAAGTAATGCTTTCTTGATAAGCTTAGATTTTAGTAGACCTACTGCTTTTACATCTATTAATTTTGCTCCACCCTTTGCAACCATTACAGGATCTAAAATAATATTTTTAACTTTAATTTGATTTAAAGCTCTCGATACAGACTTTATTACATTAACAGAGTGTAACATTCCTATTTTAATAGCATTAGGTCTTATATCTTTAGACGTAAAAATAATTTGATTATAAATTTCCTCAGGATTAATTGAAATAATTGATTTAACACCAGTAGTGTTCTGAATTGTAATAGCTGTTACAGCAGTCATTGCATACGACCCCAAAGATGTCACAGTTTTAATATCTGCTTGAACTCCTGCGCCGCCAGAAGAGTCTGATCCTGCTATAATCAATACTTTTGATTTTGGTTTCAAGTTATTTAATTTTTTTTGTAATAATATTTATACAACGTATTAATAGATTCCTATTTTCACTTTCACCCATTACTCTTATTTTTGACTCGGTTCCTGACTTTCTAACTAATATCCTTCCTTTTCCTTTAATTAAATTCTCTGAAAAATTTATAGATTTTTTTACTTTAATTTTATTAATTATATTTTTATCTTTAACTTCTATATTTGTTAATATCTGAGGTACTTTTTTAAAATTCGAGAAAAAATCACTTGCCTTTTTGCCTTTTCTTAAAGCAAATAAAGCTTCTAAGGCAACTAATAAACCATCACCAGTAGTTGCAAATTTTCCCAGAATAATGTGTCCTGACTGCTCACCTCCTAAATTAAATTTATTTTTTTGCATCATTTCTTTCACGTACCTATCACCTACTTTTGCTCTTATAAATTTAATACCTTTTTGTTTAAAGTAATTTTCCAAACCATAGTTCGACATTAAAGTTCCTACTACGCCACCTCTCAACATATTTTTATCTGCCCATCTTGATGCCAGAGCAGCAATAATTTGATCACCATCAATTATATTGCCTTGTTCATCACACATAATAATTCTATCAGCATCACCATCTAATGAAATACCTATATGTGCTTTGTATTTTTTTACTGCAGTTTTTATTTTACTAGGAAATGTTGATCCACAATTTTCGTTAATATTTAGGCCATTTGGATTTATGCCGATAGCAATTACTTTTGCACCTAGAGACTTCAATAATTCTGGACCAGCTTTATATCCTGCCCCATTTGCACAATCTATTACAATTCTAAGACCTCTTAAATTAAAATCTTTTGTAAAGTTTTTCTTTAAAATTTTAATATATTCTTTTGTACCTGTTTCTAATCTCTTTACCCTTCCTAGATTTTCAGGTTTTGATAAATTGCTTAAAATATTTTTGTCTATAAGTTTTTCAATTTTTTTTTCAATTTTATCAGACAATTTCATCCCATCTGGTCCAAATAACTTTAATCCATTATCAAAATGAGGATTGTGTGATGCGGTAATCATTATTCCCATATTAGCTTTCATACTTTTCGTAAGCATTGCTAAACCATTTGTTGGTAATGGACCTAAAGTATAAACATGCATACCAGCACTAGTTAATCCAGACACTAGAGCTGGTTCAAGCATATATCCTGATAGTCTTGTGTCTTTTGCAATAATAGCAATTTGTTTTTTTTTTTGTTGTGATTTAAAAAAGGTTCCTGATGCAAGGCCAAATTTAAAAAACATATCTCCATTAATATTTTTACTATTTATTGCGCCTCTTATTCCATCAGTACCAAAATATTTTTTTGACATTAGTTTTTAATTATTTCTTTGTAAACTTTAATGCCTTGTATAATTTCATTAACATCATGTATTCTCAAAATTTGAACTCCTTGCATCATTAAATAAATAGATGATGCAATAGATCCTCCAATCCTTTTTTTACTATCGTTTTTTTTAGATATATCTTTAATAAATCTTTTTCTTGAGTTACCAACAAGTACAGGAAAACCAAGTGAATGAAAAATAGAAATATTGTTTATTAATGTCATATTATGTTTCAAATTTTTTCCAAAACCTATTCCGGGGTCGATAATAATATTATTATGATTAATTCCATTTGATCTTAAATAATTTATTCTATCTTCAAAAAAATCATAAATATCTAAAAGTTCATACTTATATCTAGGTTTATTTTGCATGTTTTTTGGGTCACCCTGGGAATGCTGTAAGACAAAAGGTATTTTACTTTTTTTTAATACATTTATAGTATTAGGATCATATTTTAAACCAGATACATCGTTTATTAATTTAACACCCAATTTAATACCCTTTTCCATTATTTTTGATTTTCTAGTATCTATCGATATTGGTATTTTATTTGAGAGAAATTTTATAGTTTTAAATATCCTATTCCATTCTATTTTTTCATTTACAGGATTTGATCCTGGTCTTGTGGACTCTCCTCCAATATCAACAAGATTTGCACCCTCTTTGTATAAATTAATTGCATGTTTTATACTTTTACTTTTTGTATTAAAATTTCCACCATCAGAGAAACTGTCAGGAGTCAAATTTAATATACCTAATATATTTGGAATTTTATTTAATTTTAAATTTGAGAAATTTTTCTTTTTTGAAATTATTTTACCTAGATCAAATTTAATTTTTTGTTTTAGTGGTTTAGGCAAATTTTTAATTTGATTAATAAATATTTTTTGTTTTGATCTTCTTGTTAATATTTCAATTTGATCAAAAGAAATTTCTTTATTTCCATTTAAAGGGAGTGATTTTTTTTTTCTAAGAAGATCTTTCGACTTTTTACCGTAGTAGAAATTACACGCTCTAGTGTAATATCTAAGCATTAATAATCTTAGTGAACTATTTTTGGTTTAAGTCCTAGTGAGCTTAGCGCAGAACCTGCATCATCTTCAACTTTTATATCTTCTTTATCTTTGGGATAAATATTTTTATTGATCAAGTTTTCAATTTCTTCACCTGATAGTGTTTCATAAGTTAAAAGAGCTTTTGCGAGTTTATGAAGGTCGTCTATTTTTTCTGTAAGAACCTTTCTGGCTCTTTCATAACCTTTATCAACTATTTTTCTTATTTCTGAATCTACTTTCTGAGCTGTCTCTTCTGACATATTTTGTTGTCTAGCGACTGATCTTCCAAGAAAAACTTCTTCCTCATTTTCTCCATAAGCTACTGGTCCTAGCTCTTTACTCAATCCTGCCTTCATTACCATAGCTCTTGCCCGTTTAGTTGCTTGTTCTATATCACTTGATGCACCCGTTGTAACTTTATCGTCTCCAAAAATTATTTCTTCAGCTACTCTCCCACCCATTGCAATAGCTAATTGGGCGTGTAATTGTTCTCGAGTTTGAGATAATTCATCTCTCTCTGGTAATTGCATTACCATACCAAGGGCTCTTCCTCTTGGAATTATAGTTGCTTTGTGAATAGGATATGCTGCACTTTCATTTATTGTCACAATTGCATGACCAGCCTCATGATATGCTGTCAATGTTTTTTCTTCTTCTGTCATCACCATTGACCTTCTCTCTGACCCCATCATGACTTTATCTTTAGCATCTTCAAATTCTTTTAAGGTAACTATTCTTTTATTTTGTCTAGCTGCCAACAATGCTGCCTCATTAACAAGATTTGCAAGATCTGCTCCAGAAAACCCTGGAGTACCTCTTGCTACAGTCCTTAAATTTACATCTGGTGCCATTTTAATTTTTTTAGAATGAACTTTAAGAATTTTTTCTCTTCCGATTATATCTGGGTTCGAAACAACAACTTGTCTATCAAATCGACCTGGTCTTAATAAAGCGGGGTCAAGTACATCGGGTCTGTTTGTTGCTGCAATAATTATCACCCCTTCGTTAGTATCAAATCCATCCATTTCAACTAACAATTGGTTTAATGTTTGTTCTCTTTCATCATTACCACCTCCAAGTCCTGCTCCTCGGCTTCTACCTACAGCGTCAATTTCATCTATAAATATTATACATGGAGAATTTTTTTTACCTTGCTCAAACATATCTCTCACTCTTGATGCGCCAACTCCAACAAACATTTCAACAAAGTCTGAACCTGAAATTGTAAAAAAAGGAACACCTGCTTCTCCAGCAATTG
Source organism: uncultured Pelagibacteraceae bacterium (assembly GCA_902526115.1). GTDB lineage: Bacteria > Pseudomonadota > Alphaproteobacteria > Pelagibacterales > Pelagibacteraceae > Pelagibacter. The sequence goes on along the minus strand of CABZJV010000007.1, from coordinate 722 downwards.
CTCTAGCTAAAAGTGTTTTACCAGTACCTGGGGGACCAACTAATAACGCTCCACGAGGTATTTTTCCACCCAGTCTACTAAATTTTTTTGGATCTTTTAAAAATTCTACTATCTCCTCTACTTCCTCTTTAGCTTCTTCTACTCCAGCAACATCATTAAATGTAACTTTGCCTTTTAGCTCATTCATCATTTTTGCTTTCGATTTTCCAAAACCCATGGCGCCGCCCCTTCCACCTTGCATTTGCCTCATAAAGAAAATCCACACTGCTATAAGTAAAAGCATTGGAAACCAAGAAAGTAATACACCAAATAATGAAGGCATTTTTTCTTCTAATGGTGCGGCTGAAATACTTACCCCTTTATCAGATAGTCTTTCAATTAAATTAGGATCATTTGGTGAATATGTTGAAAAAGAATTTCCGTTGGAATAAACACCTTTTATATTTTTTCCCTGTATTTCAACTTTTAAAACCTCCCCATTATCTACAGCTGTTAAAAAATCTGAAAAAATTATTTGATTACCACCCCTGACATTTGATTGTGGGCTTTTGAACATGTTATAAAGACCAATAGTCAAAAAAACTATTATTCCCCACATCGCGAGATTTTTTAAATTCATAGCACTAAAATAATAATTATTATCAATTAAACAAGTGACAAAATATCAAAAAGCATTAAATTTTTTGCTCTTTTGTCACAAGGATTGACCGATTCACTTTATT
>CABZJV010000006.1 GCA_902526115.1 uncultured Pelagibacteraceae bacterium | reverse complement strand
ACAAACACCTCTCTTCAAAGGTTGTTTTTGCAAAGCAGGAACTTTGTTCCTCGATAATTGTTTTACTCTTTTTTTTCTTAACAATTGGTTAATTGTTGGCATAAATTTTTAAATTAATTAATTTATTTTTAGATGAAAATAACTGACAGGTTATTTTGTGGCAGCGTTTAGTACTGTTAGAAGCACTACATTCCAACCAAAAACATCGCCAAATTACTTATTAATTGACTATTGTCAAACTAAAAGTTCAAGTATTAAGCGATTTTTTTACTGATTTGCCTGTGTTTCGGAAGGTTCTGAGCTTTCAATTTTTTCTTGCTCAGATAAGAAGTTATTATCGTCTTCAAGAGCTTTTTTGTTCCATTTATTTTTAATATTTCCAGTTCCAGCAGGTACCAATCTACCAACAATAACATTCTCTTTAAGGCCGTTTAATGGATCAACTTTACCTTTAATAGCTGCATCTGTTAATACTCTTGTAGTTTCTTGGAAAGATGCTGCAGAAATAAACGACTCAGTTTGTAATGATGCTTTAGTAATTCCCATTAATACTCTTTCTCCAACAGCTGGGTCTTTACCTTCAGCAACTAATTTTTCATTTGTATTTTCAAATTTAATTCTATCCACAATTTCACCAGGTAGATAAGAAGAATCTCCAGAAACTTTAACTTCAACTTTTTTCAACATCTGTCTTAAAATAGTTTCAATGTGTTTATCGTTAATGATTACACCTTGTAATCTGTAAACTTCTTGAACTTGGTTGACAAAATATTCTGTTAATTCTTTAATGCCTAAAATTCTTAAAATATCGTGTGGCAATGGCTGACCATCAAGAAGATATTCACCTTTTTGAATTCTCTCACCTGGATTAAAGTTAATATGCTTACCTTTTGGTATTAAATAATTTGATGGTTCTGCTCCATCTTCTGGTACAATTGAAACTCTTTGTTTTCCTCTCACTTCTTTACCAAAAACTACTTGACCATCATTTTCTGCTATAATTGCACTGTCTTTTGCTTTTCTTGCCTCAAATAGTTCAGCAACTCTTGGTAGACCACCAGTGATGTCTTTTGTTTTAGTAGTTTCTTTAGGTAATCTTGCAATAACATCTCCTGCAAAAACCTTTTGTCCATCTTTTATAGATAAAATTGAATCTGGAACTAGATAATATCTAGCTTCATTATCATCAGCTTTTTTAATTACATTTCCTTTTTCATCTCTTAAAGTAATTCTTGGTTTTAAATCTGTACTTTTTGATTGACCTCTCCAGTCAATTACAGATTTAGAGGATATGCCGGTTGCATCATCAGTTGTTTCTTGAATAGACACACCATCAATTAAATCAACAAAACTAGCTTCTCCACTTTTCTCAGCTATAACTGGTGTTGTGTATGGATCCCATTCACAAATTTTTGTATTTGCTTTAACTTTATCGCCGTTGTTAAAAAATAATTTTGAACCATAAGCCACTTTATAGACTGCAATTTGAACTCCTTTATCATCCTCTATAGAGAGTTGAGTATTTCTTCCCATAACAATTAAATTTTTCTTAGAGTCTTCTAAAATATTTGAGTTTAAAATCCTTAAGGTTCCTTCATTTTTAGTTACAATTTGAGAGTCTTGTTTTACAGATGCGGTACCACCAACGTGGAAAGTTCTCATTGTTAATTGAGTTCCTGGCTCACCAATAGATTGTGCAGAGATCATACCAATAGCTTCACCAACATGAACCATCTTGCCTCTAGATAAATCTCTACCATAACAAGTTGCGCAAACACCCTCTTTTGAACTACAAGTCATGACTGAATAAACTTTGATTGATTTTACTCCAGCAGCATCAATTTTATCACAGCCAGCTTCATCTATCATTTCTTCTTTTTTAATTATTACTTCACCACTTAGAGGATTTTTAACATCTGCGGCTGTAACTCTTCCCAATGCTCTTTCGGATAAACTGACAACAACATTTCCCCCCTCCAAAATCTCTGAAAGTTCAATAAATCCGGGATTTTCACATTTAACTTTTGTAATGGTTAAATCCTGTGCAACATCACAAAGTCTTCTTGTTAAATAACCAGAACTCGCAGTCTTAAGTGCAGTGTCAGCAAGACCTTTTCTTGCACCGTGAGTTGAATTGAAATACTCTAGTGCTGTTAAACCCTCTTTAAAATTTGAAGTAATAGGACTTTCAATAATTTCACCAGATGGTTTTGCAATTAGTCCACGCATTCCAGCTAATTGTTTCATTTGGGCTGCGGAACCCCTTGCACCACTATCAGCCATCATAAATACAGAGTTAATTTTTAATCCCTCTGATGTTTTTTCAGTTGCAGATATTCCCTTCATCATTTCACCAGCTACTTTATCAGTACACTTAGACCAAGCATCAACAACCTTGTTGTACTTTTCGCCTCTCGTGATTAATCCCTCTGCATATTGAGTTTCATAATCAGCAATTAATTTCTTAGTATCATCAATTAGTTGAGTTTTATTATCTGGAATTACTAAATCGTCTTTTCCAAATGATATTCCAGCTTTAAATGCATGTTTAAATCCTAAATCTTTTAATTTGTCACAAAATATAACTGTAGTTTTTTGTCCACAAAATCTAAAGACAATATCAATAATTTCAGAAACTACTTTTTTAGGTAACAATCTATCTATTAGAGAAAATTTAATATTACTATTTTTTGGTAATAAATTAGCTAGTAAAAATCTTCCAGCAGTTGAAGTATATTTTTCGAATTTCATGTTTCCTTTATCATCAACAGTTTCAAATCTAGAAATAATTGTGCTATGTACTTTTATCTGACCAGTAGATAATGCAAATTCAATTTGATCGGAATTTACAAAATAACCAGCAGGCTTTTCACTTACTGGTTCCTGCGAAAGGTAATAGATTCCTAAGATCATATCCTGACTTGGAACAATAATAGGTTTACCATTTGAAGGTGAAAGAATGTTATTAGTCGATAGCATTAAAATCCTTGCCTCTAACTGAGCCTCTAAACTTAAAGGAACGTGTACCGCCATCTGGTCACCATCAAAATCAGCGTTAAATGCTGCACATGTTAGGGGATGAAGTTCAATTGCGTCTCCCTCAATTAATTTTGGTTCAAACGCTTGAACACCAAGTCTATGAAGTGTTGGTGCTCTGTTTAATAATACTGGGTGTTCTCTTACAATTAACTCAAGAGCATCCCAAACTGCATTGGTCTCCTTTTCAACAAGTTTTTTAGCCTGTTTAATTGTTGAAGCTAAGCCTAATTTATTTAATCTTGCGTATAAAAACGGCTTAAATAATTCTAAAGCCATTTTTTTTGGTAAACCACATTCATGTAGTTTTAAATCAGGACCAACAACGATTACTGATCTACCAGAGTAATCTACACGTTTTCCTAATAAGTTTTGTCTAAATCTACCCTGTTTACCTTTAAGCATTTCAGCTAGTGATTTAAGTGGTCTTTTTCCTGTGCCTGTAATTACTCTTCCTCTTCTTCCGTTATCAAATAATGCATCAACTGACTCTTGCAGCATTCTTTTTTCGTTACGAACAATAATATCTGGAGCTTTAAGATCCATTAATCTTTTTAATCTATTATTTCGGTTAATGACTCTTCTATAAAGGTCATTTAAATCAGATGTAGCAAATCTACCCCCATCTAGTGGAACAAGTGGTCTCAATTCAGGTGGAATAACAGGAACAACTGTTAGTATCATCCACTCTGGTTTTTGACCAGTTTCAATAAAAGACTCTACAAGTTTTAACCTTTTAATCGCTCTTTCCTCGTTAACTTTTGATTTTGTTTCTTTAATAAAATTAACTAAATTTTTTCTTTCAAATTCTAAATCTAAATTTTTAAGCATTTCAAGAACCGCCTCTGCACCTATTCCCGCTGTAAATGACTCTTCACCAAATTCATCTTGATATTTTGCTAATTCTTCTTCATTTAATAATTGATTTTTTTGTAGACCTGTTAAACCAGGTTCAATTACAATAAAATTCTCGAAATAAAGAACTCTCTCTATTTCTTTAAGCTTCATATCTACAGCTAATGCAATTCTACTAGGTAGAGATTTTAAAAACCATATATGTGCAACAGGTGTAGCAAGATTAATGTGACCCATTCTTTCTCTTCTTACATTTGATTTTGTAACTTCAACACCACACTTCTCACAAATTATCCCTCTAAATTTCATTCGTTTGTATTTACCACATAAACATTCGTAATCTTTAATCGGACCAAAGATTCTCGCACAAAACAAGCCGTCTTTTTCTGGCCTAAAAGTTCTATAATTTATTGTCTCAGGTTTTTTAATTTCTCCATATGTCCATGATTTAATTTTTTCAGGGCTGGCTAGTGAAATTTTAATGCTATTAAAATTTTGAGCTTCTGAAATTTCAGTATTTTTAAATAGATCTGTTAGTTCTTTTTTCATTTAATTAAGCTCCACATTTAATGCTAATGATTTAATTTCTTTAACCAATACGTTGAAAGACTCCGGAATACCTGACTCAAAATTCTCCTCACCTTTAACAATTGTCTCGTAGACTTTTACTCTTCCTGCAACATCATCTGATTTTACAGTTAAAATTTCTTGAAGGGTGTATGAAGCGCCATACGCTTCTAAAGCCCAAACTTCCATTTCACCAAATCTTTGACCGCCAAGCTGAGCTTTACCTCCTAGTGGTTGTTGTGTAACTAAACTATAAGGTCCTGTAGATCTTGCGTGAATTTTATCTTCTACTAAGTGATGAAGTTTTAACATGTAGATAATTCCTACAGTTACTGGTCTATCAAATTGCTCACCTGTTCTCCCATCCCAAAGATATGTTTGTCCAGAACCTGGTAATTTTGCTAATTCAAGCATTTCAGTTACATTTTTTTCCTTTGCTCCATCAAATACTGGTGTTGAGATAGCTATTCCGTTTTGTAAATTTTCACATAGGTCTTTAAATTCATTTTTACTTAATTTGTCGACTTTATCGTTAAAAATTTCCTCGCCATATACAGATTTTAAAAAATTTCCTATTTTTTCTGTTTTTTCAATTTTTTTACTATTTTCATTAACTAATTTTTTAACTTCTTCACCAAACTCTTTACATGCCCAACCTAAATGGGTTTCCAAAATTTGACCAACATTCATCCTGCTGGGTACACCGAGTGGATTAAGCACTATATCAACTGGCCTACCATCTTGTCGGTAAGGCATATCTTCGACTGGTACAATTTTACTAACTACACCCTTGTTACCATGTCTTCCAGACATTTTATCACCTGGTCTTAGTCTTCTCTTGATAGCAACAAAAACTTTTACCATTTTCATTACACTTGGAAGTAAATCATCACCACTTCTTATTTTAAGAACTTTATCCTCAAATCTTTCAGTAATATCCTGTTTCGCTTTATTGTATTGTTCTTTTAATTGGGAAAGAGTTGTTTCATTTGCAGTGTTTCCATTTGAAATTTTAAAAATATCATTAATTGTAAGATTATTTATTACATCAAAATCAAGCTTGGTGCCTTCAGCTAAGTCTTTAATTTTTTTATTTAATGACGTTCCAGACAAAATCTGAGCTGCTCTTTGTTTTATGCTTCTCTCTAAAATTTCTTCTTCAACTATTTTATCTTGCTGAACTTCATCAATTTCAGCTCTTTCAATGGTAATTGATCTCTCATCTTTTTCAATACCGTGTCTGTTAAAAACTCTAACATCTACAACTGTTCCACTGCTTCCTCTAGACATCCTTAACGATGTATCGGTAACATCTATAGCTTTTTCACCAAATATTGATCTCAATAATTTTTCTTCAGGACCTGATGCAGAATCACCTTTTGGAGTTACTTTTCCGACCAGAATATCTCCTGCATTTACCTCAGCACCAATATAAACTACACCGGACTCATCAAGGTTTTTTAATGCTTCTTCATTAACGTTTGGAATATCTCTTGTAATCTCTTCTTCACCAAGTTTAGTATCTCTTGCCATAATTTCATATTCTTCAATATGAACAGACGTAAATACATCATCAGTTACACATCTTTCTGAAATTAAAATTGAGTCCTCAAAATTATATCCTTGCCAAGGCATAAAAGCTACTGTCACATTTTTTCCTAATGCTAGTTCACCTAATTTAGTTGAAGGCCCGTCTGCAATTATATCTCCAGATTTTACTTTGTCTCCAACTCTAACTAGTGGTCTTTGATTAATACAAGTATTTTGATTTGATCTTTTAAATTTTTGTAGATTATAAATATCAACTCCAGACTCGCTAAAATCAGTTTCTTCGGTTACTTTAATAACAATTCTCTTTCCGTCAATTTTATCAACAACTCCATCTCTTTTTGCAACAATTGTTACACCGGAGTCTAAGGCAACGTCACTTTCTATACCAGTGCCAACAAGTGGTGATTCAGGTTTTAATAATGGAACAGCCTGTCTCATCATATTTGAACCCATGAGAGCTCTATTAGCATCATCATTTTCTAAAAATGGAATCAGTGATGCTGCAACTGAAACAAGTTGTTTAGGTGACACATCAATATAATCAATTATTTCCGGTTTTGATAAAAGAAAATTTAAATTTTGTCTACACGAAACAAGGTCTTCAATTATTTTTCCATTTTTATCAAGTTTTGTATTAGCTTGTGCAATGGTATATTTAGTTTCTTCCATAGCTGAAAGATATTCTACTTTATCTTGAACTACTCCATCTTTGACTTTTTTATATGGACTTTCAATAAAACCATATTTATTAATTTTTGCATAGGTTGATAAGCTGTTAATCAATCCAATATTAGGTCCTTCTGGTGTTTCAATCGGACAGATTCTGCCGTAATGAGTTGGGTGAACGTCACGAACTTCAAATCCAGCTCTTTCTCTTGTTAAACCACCAGGACCTAATGCTGATACTCTTCTTTTGTGAGTTATTTCAGAAAGTGGATTTGTTTGATCCATAAACTGTGAGAGTTGGGAACTTGCAAAAAAATCTTTCAAGGAAACAGTTAATGGTTTTGCGTTAATTAAATCCTGTGGCATAGCAGACTCTACATCTAAAGTAGTCATCTTCTCCTTGATTGCTCTTTCCATTCTGTAGACACCTATACGAGCTTGGTTTTCAACCAACTCGCCTACAGAACGAACTCTTCTATTTCCTAAGTGATCGATATCATCAACGTCATCTTTACCATCTCTTAAGTCTAACATTTTATGAACAATTGCAATAATGTCATCATTTCTTAGTATCGTGATTTTATCTGAACATTCCTGGTTTAATCTAGAATTCATTTTAACTCTTCCAACATCAGAAAGGTCATATCTATCCGAGCTGAAAAATAGATTATTAAATATTTGTGTAGCTATTTCTATTGTTGGTGGTTCTCCAGGTCTTAACATTTTATACACCTCGGTTATTGCTTCGTCTTTAGAATTATTTTTATCATTCAAAATTGTAGATAATAAATAAGGACCTTTATTAATCGAGTTGGTAACTGAAATCTGTATTGAATGAATGTTTGCGTCTAAAAATTGTTGGATTATTGTATCATTTAATTCAGTTCCAATTTTAAATGTACCTTCATCCTCTTCATTTACTTTTATGTCCCTGTGTAAAATTTTACCAAATAGAGACTCTCTTGAAACTAAAATGTCCTTAAGCCCATCATTTGCTAATTTTTTTGCATTTAAAAAATTAATTTTTTCCCCTAATTTTATTACAACTTCTCCAGTTTTTGCATCAATCACTTCTTCAGAAAAATTTTTAGTTTTATAATTTTCGGGATTAAATTTTGTTTTCCATTTTTCAGATTTTGAATCAAATGTATATAATTCACTTTCATAAAACTCATCAGCGATCTCAGCTTTAGTATAACCAAGAGCTAAAAGTAAAGTCGATGCAAAAATCTTCTTTTTTCTATCTATTTTAAAATATAAAAAATCTTTAACATCATATTCAAAGTCTAACCAAGATCCTCTATTTGGTATTACTCTACAGTTAAATAAAAGCTTTCCACTAGCATGTGTTTTGCCTTTATCATGATCAAAAAAAACACCTGGACTTCTGTGCATTTGGTTAACAACAACACGTTGAACTCCATTAGTGATAAATGTTCCACTATTTGTCATCATTGGAACTTCACCCATGTAAACCTCTTGTTCCTTGGCAGATAAAATATCTTTTGTATTATTGTCTTGATCTATTTCGTAAACAACTAATCTTAAGGTGCATTTTAGTGCAGAAGAGTATGTTAACCCTCGTGTAATACATTCATCAACATCAAATTTTGGTTTTTCTAATCGATAAGAAACATATTCTAAAGTTGCCTTATCATTTAGATCTTCAATAGGAAATATACTTTTAAAAACTCTATCAAAACCTTTAGTCAATTCAGCTGCCTCAGAATTAAATTCTGTTAGTTCTTTGTATGAATTTTTTTGAACTTCTATTAGATTTGGTATTGATAAACTTTCTTTTAGTTTTCCAAAACTCTTTCTAATATTTTTCTTCTCAGTAAAAGATAATTGCATTTATGTTTATTAATACTGACTAAAAATAATCAGTATTTGAATTCTTTCTTATTAATTTATTTAAGTTCTACTTTAGCGCCTGCAGCTTCTAACTTAGCTTTGATCTCTTCAGCTTCTTTTTTGTTAACACCTGATTTAACTTCTTTAGGTGCTCCCTCTACTAAATCTTTAGCTTCTTTTAATCCTAAAGAAGTAGCTGCTCTTACTTCTTTAATGACATTAATTTTTTTATCACCTGCAGCAACTAGCATGATAGTGAAATCATCTTTTTCTTCTGCCGGTGCTGCACCCCCTGCTGCTGCTGGAGCTGCTGCGGCCATTGGAGTTACACCCCATTTTTCTTCTAATTGTTTTGAAAGTTCAGCTGCCTCAGCGACAGTTAAACTTGAAAGGTCTTCAATAATTTTATTAAGGTCAGGCATATTAATTACTCTTTGGGTTGTGTTTCAGAATTTTCTGCGGTCAAACTACTCATTTTTTCCGAATGTGCAAGTAAAATGCTAATTAATTTAGATGCAGGTGCGTTTAAAATGCCCACAATATTAGCTCTTGCTTCGTCTAATGTCGGTAAACTTGCTACATTTTGGACTCCAGCCTGATCTAAGACTTCATTATCCATTATGCCACCAATTAACTTTAAATTTTCGTGATCTTTTGCAAATTTTGAGAGAATCCTTGCAGACATAATTGCATCTTCACTAAAAGCAACCGCTGTTGGGCCAGTAAATAAATTAGTCAAATCTTTACATTTAGTTTTTTCTAACGCCAACTTTGTAATTTTATTTTTAGTGATTTTAAAAACAATTCCATGCTCTCTCATTTTTGATCTCAAATCATCTAACTGAGACATCGTTAAACCTTGATAGTGAGTAACCATTACAGCTTTACTGTTCTCAAATTTTGAAGTCATTTCCTCAATATAATTTTTCTTTTGTTCTTTATTCATCATAACTATATCGACTTACCTAATTTAACTTTGTAAGAAACACCCATAGTGGAAGTGGCAAAAACATTTTTAATCAGGTCTCCCTTTAAAGTATTATTTGATTTTTCTTTTTCTAAAGTTTCTAAAATAGCATTATAATTTTTTATTAATTGATCATCGCTGAAAGACTTCTTACCAATGCTTACACCAATATTACCATCTTTATCATTCCTAATTTCAACCTGACCTGATTTTGCATTTGTTACAGCGTTTTTAATATTATCAGAGACAGTACCAAGTTTCGGATTTGGCATTAAACCCTTTGGTCCTAAAACTTTTCCTAATTTTGAAAGCTTAACCATCATTCCAGGTGTGCATATTAATTTCTCGAAATTTAATGCTCCACCTTTAATTTTTTCAATAAATTCATCACTACCTACAATATCTGCTCCTGCATCTTTAGCTTCTTGAACTTTATTGTCTTCACAAATAACAGCAACCTTTACTTTTTTACCTGTTCCTCCTGGTAAATTAACTACTGTTCTAATATTAAGTTCGCTTTTTTTTTGTTTATTATTTATTTGAAAACTTAAATCTAAAGACTCATCGAACTTTGTCGTACAATTTTTTTTAAGTTGTGGTAACAGTTTTTCAAAAAATTCTACACCAAGATTCTTAGTTTTTTGTGGTAACTTTTTAAATCTTTTAGAAGACATTATTCTTTTACCTCTATACCCATAGATCTTGCAGATCCTGCAATAATTTTTACTGCCTCATTAATGTCATGAGCGTTTAAATCATTCATTTTTTCTTTAGCAATATCCTCTAGTTGTTTTTTAGAAATTGATGCTACAATATTTCTTCCAGGTTCTTTGGATCCACCTTTGAGTTTAACTGCTTCTTTAATATAGTATGACGCAGGAGGTGATTTAATCTTAAAGTCAAATTTTTTATCTTTATATACTGTAATTTCAACAGGAACAGGTTTGCCTGCCATTGATTTTGTCTTATCATTAAAAGCTTTACAAAACTCCATGATATTAACTCCTCTTTGACCTAATGCAGGTCCTACAGGAGGTGCTGGATTAGCTTGACCACCTTTAATTTGTAATTTTATAAATCCACTAACTTCTTTTGCCATTAACTTGCTTTCTCAACTTGATTGTATTCTAAATCTACTGGTGTTGGACGTCCAAATATTGATACTGACACTTTAAGTCTAGACTTTTCTTCATCTATTTCTTCAATCATTCCACTGAATGAAGCAAAAGGTCCATCAACAACTTGAACTTTTTCACCAACGCTGTACTCTATACCAGATTTTGGCTGAGCTACACCATCTTTTATTTGACCCAAAATTTTTTCAACTTCTTTATCAGAAACTGGCACAGGAATGCCTTTGGAACCAAGAAAACCACTCACTCTTTTAATGTTCTTTATCATATGATAAATATTGTTATCCATCTCACTCTTAATTAGTACATACCCAGGGAAATATTTCTTTTTTCTTTGAATTCTTTTTCCTCTTTTTACTTCAGTAACATCATGTGTCGGGACAACAATTTCTTCAAACTTTTCGCTAATTTTGGCTTTATCTGCTTCCTCTTTAATTAAAGAAGCAACTTTATTTTCAAAGCTAGAATGAGATTGAACAATGTACCAATTTTTCATTAAATACTAACCTTAAGTAAAATTTCTAAGAAAAACTTTAAACCCTGATCTAAAAGCAGAAAAAACAAAGACATTACAACTGCCATCGCAAAAACCATCAAGGCTCCTTGTAAAGTCTCTTTCCAAGTTGGCCAAGTAACCTTGAAAGCTTCTTGTTTGACTTCTTGAATAAATTTAATCGGGTTTCTCATACTTTCTTGGCTCTAATTGGCAGGAGCGGAGGGACTCGAACCCTCAGCCTCCGGTTTTGGAGACCGGCGCTCTACCAATTGAGCTACACTCCTATTTATAGAGTTACTCTATAATTTTAGTTACTACTCCTGCTCCAACAGTTCTTCCACCTTCTCGAATAGCAAAGTTCAATTTTTCTGCCATCGCAATTGGTGTGATTAATTTTACAGTAAATTTAGCATCATCACCTGGCATAACCATTTCAGTTCCAGCTGGTAATTCTACTTCACCTGTTACGTCTGTTGTCCTAAAATAAAACTGTGGTCTGTATTTAGTAAAGAAAGGAGTGTGTCTTCCGCCTTCATCCTTTTTAAGTACATACGCTTGAGCTTCAAATTTAGTATGTGGAGTAATTGATCCTGGTTTACAAAGAACTTGACCTCTTTCAATATCAGTTCTTTCAATACCTCTCAACAATATTCCTACATTATCACCAGCTTCACCAGAGTCTAAGAGCTTTCTGAACATTTCAACACCAGTACAAACCGATTTTTTTGTTTCTCTAATACCAACAATTTCAACTTCCTCACCAGTTTTAATCATTCCTGACTCAACTCTACCAGTTGCAACTGTTCCCCTACCAGAAATTGAAAAAACGTCCTCAACAGGCATCAAAAAAGGTTTATCTACCTCCCTAGTTGGTTGCGGAATATGCTCATCAACAGCTTTCATTAATTCTAAAATTGAGTTTTTTCCAATTTCATCATCTCTTCCCTCAACAGCTGCTAAAGCAGAACCTTTTACTATTGGTGTTTTATCACCAGGGTACTTATATGATGTTAAAAGCTCTTTAATTTCTTCTTCTACAAGTTCGATCATTTCTTTATCATCAACTTGATCAACTTTATTTAAATAAACAACAATTGCTGGTATGCCGACTTGTCTACCTAAAAGAATATGCTCTCTTGTTTGTGGCATTGGACCGTCTGCTGCATTTACAACTAAAATTGCTCCGTCCATTTGTGCAGCACCAGTAATCATGTTTTTTACATAATCGGCGTGGCCTGGACAATCTACGTGAGCATAGTGTCTCTTTTCAGTTTCATACTCAACGTGAGCAGTTGAAATTGTTATTCCTCTTTCTTTTTCCTCTGGCGCTTTATCAATTTGATCATAAGCAACCGCAGTTCCACCACCTGCTTGTGCTAACACATTTGTGATTGCAGCAGTAAGAGTTGTTTTACCATGGTCGACATGACCAATAGTCCCAATGTTACAGTGGGGTTTATTTCTTACAAATTTTTCTTTCGACATTACTTTTTTACCTCAGTTTTATTTGTTTCATTACTAATTTTTTCTTGGAGCGGGTAAAGGGAATCGAACCCTTACATCCAGCTTGGAAGGCTAGCGTTCTACCATTGAACTACACCCGCACAACCCCAAGAGTAACACTCCATTGCCATTTAAAATTCTACTGAATGGTGGAGGGGGAAAGATTCGAACTTTCGAAGACCGAAGTCAACGGGTTTACAGCCCGCCCCATTTGACCGCTCTGGAACCCCTCCTTTTAGGAAAGTGTCCTCTGTTCAATAAAGCTTTAAACAACATGCGTTTTATATATTTTATTCTTGCAAATGCAACACGTGATTTATTAGGCAAATATTCAAAAAAATGTGTAAAACTGTTGATAATTTATGAATAAACCATCTTTTTTTATAGTTGGTCAACATGCAGTTATTGAAGCTCTAAGAAACCCTCGAAGAAAGGTTTTAAGAGTTTTTTTGACTGAGGAAGCCAAAAAAAATATTCACAGAAAAAATCAAGATAAAAATCTTTTAGAAGATGTTAAAGTTTATTTTAAATCAAAAAAAGAATTAGATAAATATTCATCTAAAGATCTGTTAATGCATAATGGTTATGTTGCAGAACTAGAACATTTAAATCAACCCGATCTAAAACAATTTATAAAAGACAAAATTAATCTAACATTTATTTGTTTAGATGGGGTGACAGACCCTAGAAATATTGGTTCTTTAATTAGAAGTGCTGCTTCCTTTGAAATAGATGGTTTGATTATAAAAGAACGACATTTTCCAAGAGATAGTAAACTAATGTACAAATCTGCTAGTGGATGTATGGAGCATATAAATATTTTTGAAGTTTCTAACATAAACTCGACACTAAAAAATTTAAAAGAAAAAAATTTTTGGGTTTATGGTTTTGATGCTAGAGGTGAAAAAGATTTTACAGATATTAAATGGGAAGGAAATAATATTTTATTGTTTGGATCTGAAGGTTTTGGTATGAGGCAACATACTGGTAAATATGCTGACTTTTTTGTTAAAATTAATATTAATGAGAAGATAGAAAGTTTAAATATATCCAATAGTGCCTCAATAGTATTTCATCATTTAAGCTATATCAAAAAAAAGAGTTGATTATTTATTAAATAGTTAATAATTATTGCGCATGCCCTTGTAGCTCAGTTGGTAGAGCAATTGATTTGTAATCAATAGGTCCGCGGTTCGAATCCGTGCGGGGGCACCATTACTCAATAAATCCAACATTAATTATTTTTGCTAAATTTAAAAACTTTTAACTATTGTGTCGAGGGTGTGTCGAACTAGTGTCGTGGTCAAGTAGTCCTATTTGTGTTCTTTGAAAAATGCTTTTCTGTTTTCTGCTTGAGCAATCATCTTTTTAATCTTTGCAACTGTCATATGACACTCAACGTAAACTGTGCCTTTAGTAATTAATTTTCCTAAATCTTTATTAGAAAGATCTCTGTAATTTGGGGAAACAAAGCTTAATCCATTTGCACTAGCAAAAGTTTTTAACGTTGATGATTTAATGCCAAAGTGAACTCCTTGAACACCTTCTTCAACCCATGTTGCAACAGCAATACCAACCACATTACCTTTTTGATTGATTATAGGTCCACCACTATTTCCTTGATTGATTGCTGCATCAGTTTGAAAAAATGAGTAGTTATCCCCTGCTCCAGCTAATGCAGTAACAACTCCTTTGTGAGTTTTAATTGCTGAACTAATTTGTTTACCTAATGGAAAACCTGCTACGATTACATCTTCTAGTAATGAAACATCTTCGTTTGAGACTGGAAATATTACATCTGGTTTTGCATTAGATTTTAATATTGCAATATCATTTACTTTATCAACTGCTAAAACTTTGACTTCTGTTTGTGAACCCTTGAATGATAATTTATTAATGTCACAACCTTCTATCACATGATAATTTGTTATTGCATGTCCGTCTTTTGAAACAAAGAACCCTGAACCTGAACCGGCTGGAACAATTTTATCGTCATCAGGACTTGCTATAGGTTTCTTTTTTTTAGGTTGATCAATTTCCTTTGGTTTTAGAGCTATATATTTATTTATGTAAATCGGTGTAGCATTAAAATTTGATGTAGGATATTGCTTGCTATCTGAAGTTCCTCTCATTGAATTATCAGTCACTGATCCATAAAATTTTGTAAAATTATTATTTATTGAAAACCTTACTTTGTCCTTATCCTGTGTCCATTCACACTCATTTTCATATGTCTTTAGCATCCATAAATCTTTCCATGACCATGTGCAGCTGCCACCATTATGAAACTCAACCCATATTTTTTTTATTCCTTTAGATTTATAAATTTCCCATTTTGAATTTGATAGATCGGCAATTTGATTTGCTTGAGCTATATTAAGGTTCAAAAATACCAGAACCACGATCCCTAAAAGTTTTTTCATTATGATAAGATTAGCATTGTGTCGTACGTGTGTCGAGATTACTGATGATTGTTTATAAGTATTGCTAAAACATATTTATTTAATTGGTGATACAAGATTTGTAATCAATAGGTCCGCGGTTCGAATCCGTGCGGGGGCACCACTTCACTTAATAAAATCAACGCTTTTTATTTTTGCAAAGTTAAATTTTAACTAAATTCTGATTTTGAGTGTGTCAGGATTAATTATAATTTTTTATCATTTAGCTTAGTCATAGCTTTCCCAGGTGAAAAAGTATAATCATTGTCATCCATTAATTTTCCACTTCCATCATAAAGTTTCCAATTAAATTTTACTTTATCTTTATTCTTCTTTCCTAATTTTAAAATAGTCAATTCTATTTTTCTTGGCTTACCACCAGAAGCACCTGTAAATGATCTGGTCTCACCTTCTTTCCAAATCCCTAAAGGAAATTTACATCCATTTTTTATTACTCTTCCTCCACGTCTACTATCCCAAACTCTACCAATACACTGTCCATCATTAGTGACTGTAAATAACTGTGTTTTTAATCCGCTTTGACTTTTTCTTGTTCTTTTATAAACCTTAGTTGTTTTTCCGGTTTGAGGATTTTTCCAATCTTCAGGTCCAACTATTTTTTTTCTTTTCTTTTCACCAAATACTAAATTAGCATTTGTAAATTTAATTTCTGTATCTTCTCTTATTTCACCACCAGTAAAGAGCTCTAAAGGAATAAATCTTTCATCAGCTGATACTGGAATTATCCATAACAAGCTCAGAACTACGATCCCTAAAAGTTTTTTCATAATCTCTTACCAAATAGTCAACTTCCAGCACTTATCTGCATCTTCAAGACGAACATAGCAACCCAAAAAAGACATTATTTTAAATGCAAAAAAACCACCTATTAAAACTATTGCTATTAATATAATCGGATTAATTTTTTTCATATTTAATTTATTTCACCTCTCAATTGCTCAATTTTAATTTTTTTTTGTAAACTTCGGTTTTTATCATAAAGAAGATTAAACTTGATTTTGGTGTTAGTTTTAATTGTAATCGACTTTGCATTTCTTACTTCTAGATTATCAGCAACTGCGCTTATAGGTCTTTTTAATGGATTTAAGTTAGTGATAGTTATCTTAGATTTATCATTAACAATTTTCCCTTTCCATCTTCTTGGTCTAAAAGGGCTAATTGGTGAAATAGATAATTTTTTAGAATTTAAACTTAATATTGGACCATGAACTGATAAATTATAAGCAGTACTTCCAGCGGGCGTTGATACTAAAACTCCATCAGAAACTAAGTTTTTAATTATTTTCCTTGAACCTTGTCTAATTGATAATGATGCTGCCTGTCTGCTTTGTCTTAGAACAGACACTTCATTAATAGCTATTGATTTCTTTGTTTTATTATTCTTATTTTTAACAGTCATTTCTAAAGGAAAAATTGAGATCATATTGGCTTTAGTTAAATTTTTAATAATATTTTTTGAAGAAAATATATTCATCAAAAATCCATAATTTCCAGAATTGATTCCATAGAATTGTTTTTTTGCATTTTTGTTTTTTTTAAGCGTTTGAAGCATGAAGCCATCACCTCCTATAACAATTACCAGATTAGATTTTTTAAATTGATTAGTTTCAATCTTTTTTGTGAGTATCTTTTTAATTCGGAGAGATTTTATATTTTTATCTGAAATGATTTGAAGTTTACTCATTTAATGGTGCCCTCGGCCAGACTCGAACTGGCACTCCGCAAGCGGCAAGGATTTTAAGTCCTTTGTGTCTACCAATTTCACCACGAGGGCATTTGTGAATTTCATGAGTGTTTATGCTAATATTTATAATTGAACAAGATGAATAAGTAAAATTTTTTTATTTTATCTCCTCTTGCGCAAGTCTGGTGCAAGTTATCCTTTAATATCCTAGAAGTTTTTAAAATATAATTAGTAGCCTGTGCAATTAGTATAAACAGTGCTTCCGTAACCAGTGCTGGAGCAATTGTAAGTTTTTGGCATTGTATTAATTGTGTTTTGAAGTGCTTGTAATTCTCTGTCTCTTTGATTTGATGCAAGCACCTGTTGTTTCTCAAGCAACGTCATTTTAGCTTGCGTTTCAGATATTTCTCCATCTTTGACACTTTTTGCTAAAAGATCTACCCAAAGCATGTAAGTATCTCCTTCTAGACTTCCCTTTTGATCAGTATCACTTAAATAAGTTAACCTTTTTTCTTTTCCACATTTTGAAATTTCTTCAATACTTGCTCCACTTGAAATCGTCATGCAATTGCTATAATGCTCATGATAACCAATTGTTGTTGTTTCGCATCCAGTCACAAACAATCCAAAAACAAAAATAATTAATATTCTTTTCACCTTAAAAATTCTATTATTTTATCTCTCTATGCGCAAGTATGGTGCAAGTCTACACAAATTAATTAAGCCATATTTTCTTATATTAATTTAAGGGTAATTTATAATTATGAAATTTTGAGGGATTTTTAGACTACCTTGGACTACTATGGACTGACTCAAATGTGAATCCCTCGGCTTTTAAGTCCTTTGTGTCTACCAATTTCACCACGAGGGCATTTGTGAATTTCATGAGTATTTATGCTAATATTTATAATTGAACAAGATGAATAAGTAAATTTTTTTGATTTTATCTCTCTGTGCGCAGGTTTGGTGCAAGTTATCCTATAAAATCCTGTTTGTTATTAATTACTCTAGTAAATATTTTCTTCATCTTAGATTAATTTTTAATAATTCTGCGACAATGATATTTTATATATAATCAAATGATTATAATAAAAGCATATAATGTTTATAGCAATGAATAGATTTAAAATTGTACCAGGTAAAGAATCTGAATTTGAAAAAGTTTGGAAAGAAAGAGATACTCATCTTAATGGTGTTAATGGTTTTAAAGAATTTCATTTAGTAAAAGGTGAAAAAAATGAAAAATTTTCACTATACGCTTCTCATAGTATATGGAATTCTAAAGAGGATTTTATTAATTGGACCAAATCAGAGGCATTTAAATTAGCTCATAAAAATGCTGGACAACATAAAAACCTATATCTTGGAGCACCAAACTTTGAGGGCTTTGAAGTAGTGCTTTAAATATATTTTAAATTTAATAATAGGAAATAAAAATGAGAATATTAAAAGAGTTAGATGATGCAAAATTAGTTATTGTTGAACTAGAGGTTAGATTAGGAGAAGAAGTTAGAAGTGCTCCAACTTTATGTGCAAAATATAAAGGAAAAATTATACCTTTAAATACAGCTCATGATGGTAGACCCATATTAATGAAAGAAGAAAATTCTATAGAAAACTAAATTATGATTGAACAACTTAGCGTTTATTTGACATCAATGATTTTAGGAATAATGCTATTTTTCTCATTTGTAATAGCTCCTGTTGTCTTTACCACACTAGATGAGAATAATGCTCGAAAGTTTATAAGAAGAATATTCCCATTTTATTATAATGTTAATTTAGGGGTAAGTTTTATTGTTCTCATAACATTTATATTGTCGAGCAAGATTGGAGTAGATTTTTATATAATATTAGCAATTACAGTTTTATTTGCTACTTCAAACTATTTGTTAATGCCATTAATTAACAAATATAGAGATGAAAAACAGGAAAAAAAATTTAAATACTCACATTTTCTATCTGTTCTTATTAATTTTGTTCAAATGATTTGTTTGGTATTTGTGTTAGTTTAATTAATATTATGATTAATGAAAAAAGATATTGTTAAATCTCACTTAAAAAAGAAAGCACAATCAAAGCTCGCTTTATCAATTAGCTTATTTATTGCACTTTTAACCTCAACTGGATACATTTTTAATTCAAAAGGAATAATTTTTTTATTCTATATTTCTTGTTTTGTGTTTATCTACAATTTAGTAATCCACTTCTTATTAGAAAAATTTGATATTTAATCATGATTAAAACACTCATTAAATTAAAGATGTTAAAATTTATACTGATTGGTAGTGTATCAACAGCTTATGTTTTTAAGAAATATTGTGAACAAAAAAATAAATTAAAAAGTAAAAAAGATAAAAAAACTTTGCTGATTACTCGTTAAAATTTTTTGTACGTTCTAATTCACATTAATTGATTGAAAAATGAAAAAAATTTATAAGATATTAATATTTACTGATCTTGATGGCTCTCTTCTTCATAGAGACACATTTGAATTTGATCTTATAAAAGATTATCTCAAAAAGTTACTGTCTAAAGGTGTTTTTATAATACCTAACACAAGTAAAACGGAGAAAGAAATTTTAGATTTTAATAATGAGCTAGGTTCAAGTTTACCTTATATTTGTGAAAATGGAGCAGCTATTAAAGGTTTAGAACTACTAAATTCTAATTTACCTAAAGAACTAATCCTAAGTAAAGAAAAAGACAATCTAGCAAAAATTTTTGAAAATTCAGTTCCAGATAATTTACAAAATAAATGTAAATGGTTATCTAGGATGGATAAGAAGAAACAAAGTGTAATTTTTGGTTTAAAAGATGAAAAACTTAAAATGGCTTTAGATCGAAAATACACTATTCCATTTGTATTTGAAGGAAATAAAAATGAAAAAAAAGAATTATCTAAAATTGTAAAAAAAAAGGGGTTAGCTTTACAAGAAGGCGGTAGAGTTATTAATTTAACTGATAAAGTGAATAAAGCTAAAGCGCTTCAAGTATTTGTCAGATTTTTTAAGAAAAAAAATCAAAATATAAAAACAATAGCAGTTGGTGATAATTATAATGATTTAGATATGCTTAAAACAAGTGATTTCCCTTGTTTGGTGTTTAATGATAAATTTACATTAGATCAAATTCCAATAAATGATTTAATAACAACAAATAAGCCATCTCCTGAAGGCTGGGCTGATGTGATCAAAATGGCTCTGGCTAAAATAAATAAAAATTAATAATATATTTTTATGAGTGATTTCTCTCAAAATGGAATAATTTCAACACTTCATGATTTTGGAACAAAATCAATTGAGCAAATAGAAAAAGAACTTTTAAATTTCTCTAAAGAGAGAAAGATGGAACTAATCTTGCCGTGTCTTTATTCTGAATTAAAAGGTGATGCTCTTCCAAAGATAGTATCTGAAATTAGCAAGACTAATTATATCGATCATATAATAATAGGCCTCGATAAAGCCACTGAATCAGAAGCAAGAAAAGCATGGACTTTTTTTGAAAAATTAGAAACCCCATTCACTATTCTATGGAATGATGGTCCAAATTTAAAAAAATTAGATAAAGAATTACAAAAAAAAGAACTTGCACCGAATGAACATGGTAAAGGTAGAAATGTTTGGTACTGCATTGGAATGTCCATAGCAAGAAACAGTGCTAGATCTGTAGCACTGCATGATTGTGATATAAAAACTTATGACCGAAGAATGTTGGCTAAATTATTTTATCCTGTTGTAAATCCTCTATTTAACTTTGAGTTTTGTAAAGGTTATTATCCAAGAGTAGCTGATAACAAAATGAATGGAAGAGTAGCAAGACTGTTGGTTTTTCCCTTATTAAATGCTTTAGAAAAAACTATTGGCAAAAGTGACTATTTAGATTTTATGAAATCTTTTAAATATCCTTTAGCAGGTGAATTTTCGTTTAGAAGAAACATTTTACCTGAGTTAAGAATTTCATCTGACTGGGGAATTGAAATTGGAATTTTATCGGAAATGCAAAGAAACTTTTCTCCACAAAATATATGTCAGGTAGACTTAGCTGATACTTATGATCACAAACATCAAGAATTATCCCTAGATGATGAAAAAAAAGGCCTATCTAGAATGTCTATAGATATAATTAAAACTTTTATTAAAAAATTGGCTACCCAAGGCCATTCTTTTAGCAGAGAACAATTAAGATCACTAAAAGCAACTTATTATAGAGCTGCTTTAGATTTAATAGACGCCTATAGAAGTGATGCAGAAATGAATGGTTTAAAATTTGACTCTCATACTGAAGAAAAAGCAGTTGAACTTTTTTCAATGAATATCATTAAAGCTGGAGAAGATTTTTATTTAAATCCTATGGACGCACCTTTTATACCAACTTGGAGTAGAGTAAAAAGTGCAATTCCTGATTTTTTAGTTAGACTTGAAAAAGCGGTAAATGAAGATAATAGTCATTATCTCTAATCAATTTTTTTTATTACAAACAAAAAATAGTTTTCTAGGAAATGATCCTTCCTCAAAATATTCAATTGATAAATTTGTGTATCCCTTCATTAAATTGTGAATTGTTTTTTTGGAAAAAAAATGAATTATAAAACCATCTATTTCATAAAGATCTTCACCTCTATGAGTTCCTTTTTTATAATCTCCATCTTCAGTATTTCTTGCTGTATAAATATTCAGTCCACCAGGTTTTAAAACTCTTTTGATTTCGTTGTTAAGCTTAATTAGTTCATCAAATGTAAATGCCATACAATAAAGCATGTGAGAATAGCATGCATCAATGGAATTATTTTCAAAAGGTAAATTATCTCTTATATCAAATTTTAATGTTGAAATTGATGAAGATAAATTTTCATTTTTTATTTTCTGATCAAGAATTTTAAGGCCATTTTCACTGTAGTCTAAAGCTGTTAAGTTTATTGAATTTTTTCCTAGGTAAATACTATCTCTTCCTAAACCCGCACCTAACTCGATAACATTTGATAATTTATTTTCTTTAAAAATATCTAGTGCTTTTTTTGCTGGGTAGCTTGGTTCTAAACCAAACATCTCAGGCTTATTTGAGAAATTAGTTTCCCAATGCTGAGATTGTTGGTTTAAAATATCTTTATCCAATTTATTTAGACGGATCTGGAACCTTTCTTAGATAAGGTTTCACAGTTTCCCATCCATCAGGATATATTTTTTTTGCTTCTTCATCTTTTATAGCTGGCAAAATAACGACATCTTCACCTTTTTTCCAATTGGCAGGGGTTGCAACCTTGTGCTTCGCTGTAAGTTGCATAGAGTCTATTGCTCTTAAAATTTCTGAAAAATTTCTTCCTGTTGCCATTGGATAAGTTAAGTAAAGACCAATTCTTTTATCAGGTCTAATAACAAAAATAGTTCTAACAGTTTCATTATCAACTGCAGTTCTTCCCATTGATGTAGTTCCTGCGTCGCCTTCTAACATATTAAATAATTTTGCAACTTTTAAATCTTCGTCAGCGATAATTGGATAATCAGGTTTACTGCCAGATACATCTTTAATATCTTCTAGCCACTTTTTATGATCTTCTACTCCATCAACACTTAAACCTATAACTTTGACGTTTCTCTTATCAAAATCAGCTTTCATCAACCCTAAAGCTCCAAGTTCTGTTGTGCATACTGGTGTAAAATCTTTTGGATGTGAAAATATAACTCCCCAACTGTCACCTAGCCATTCGTGAAAAGAAATATCTCCTTCTGTTGTTTTACATTGAAAATCAGGGCACATACTATTTATTTTTAACATGCTTAACTCTCCTTTAATTGTTTAGAACCATTATAAGTTATTGATGAGGTTTATCAACGTTATTTAAAATTAAGAAAACAACTTATAAGACGTGTATCTTATAATGTTTAATAGTGTTAGTTTTTTAATATGAATAACTCAAATCACTCAAATATTTTGATAATCGGTGGCGGATGCGCTGGTATATCAGTTGCTACAAGACTAAAAAGTTTAAAATCTGACTTAACAATTTCTATTATTGAACCTTCAGAAAAATCTTTATATCAAGCTGCTTGGACCTTAGTTGGTGCGGGTGCCTACGATGTTGATAGTACAATTAAACCAATGTCTTCTGTAATGCCAAGTTTCGTAAATTGGATAAAAGAATATGCTGAAAGTTTTAAACCTGAATCAAATTCTGTAAAAACATCAAGTGGTGAATATTCATATGATTATTTAGTAGTTTGCCCTGGTCTTAAACTCAACTTTGATGGTGTTGAAGGATTAAAAGAATCGTTAGGAAAGAATAATGTTTGCACAAATTATAGTGCAGATATGGCAGTATATACATGGGAATCTTTAAAGAATTTAAGTGGTGGTAATTTATTATTTACTGAACCACCTATGCCAATTAAATGTGCAGGAGCTCCACAAAAAATAGCATATTTAGCAGCTGATCATTTGAAAAAAAAAGGAGCTCTTAAAGATAGTAATTTAGAATTTTTATGTGCGAAACCTGTAATTTTTGGAGTACCTCATTTTCAAGGCCCCCTTAATGAAATTTGTGACTCTTATGGAATTAAAAGAAGCTTTCAACACAATTTAATTTCAGTAAATGGAGAGGCTAAAGAAGCTGTTTTCAAACAATCGGATAAAGATGGCAATACAAAAGAAGTTACCAAAAGATTTGATTTTATTCATGTAACACCTCCGCAAACATCTCCTGACTTTATTAAAAATAGTCCATTAGCTGATGCTGGAGGATGGGTAGATGTTGACCATAAAGAAGGAACATTAAGACATACTAAATATGAAAATATTTATAGCTTAGGTGATGTAATGAATGCACCTAACGCAAAAACAGGAGCAGCTGTTAGAAAGCAAGCTCCAATAGTTGCACATAACATAGTAAAGGATATTAAAAAGTCATCTCAAGCATACAGACTTTATGACGGATATGGTGCTTGTCCACTAACAGTTGCTTATGGTAAAGTAATGTTAGCAGAGTTTTGTTATGGCGGAAAAGTTACTCCGAGTCTGCCCTTTGATCCAACTAAGCCGAGTTCCTTATATTGGCAAATGAAATCAAAACTTTTTCCTTGGTTACAATGGAATGTAATGTTTAAAGGAAAAGAATGGAGCAAACCAAACCATAAAGCTATTGAAAATTAGTTTTAATTTAATAAAATTTTAATTATTTAATAATTATGATTTTTGTAAAGCTATTTAAAAAATTTTTATCTAATACTAATAAAGTTTTTCTATACTCAATATTAATTAGATATTAGACGTGGCTAACATACAATTTAAAGGAATTCACAAGTCATTTGGTTCAAATAAAATAATTACAGATTTTAATTTAAAAGGTAATGAGGATGAATTTCTTGTTTTAGTAGGACCATCAGGGTGTGGGAAATCAACGTTATTAAGAATGATTGCAGGACTTGAAAAAATTGATGATGGAGAAATTTTTATTAACGATATAAAAATAAATGAACTTCATCCCTCAAAACGTCAAACCGCAATGGTATTTCAATCCTATGCTCTATACCCCCATATGAATGTTTTTGAAAACATGTCTTTTGGGCTAAAAATAGAAAAAAGACCCAAAGAAGAAATTCTGTCTAAAGTAACCGAAGCAGCAAAAATTTTAAAAATAGAGGAACTTTTAGATAGAAGACCAAAAGAATTGTCTGGAGGACAAAGACAAAGGGTTGCGATTGGAAGAGCTATAACCAGAAATCCAAAAATATTTCTTTTCGATGAACCTTTGTCTAATTTAGATGCAGCATTAAGATCAGAGATGAGAGTAGAAATATCAAAGTTACACAATCAAATTAAGACTAATATGATTTATGTTACACATGATCAAGTTGAGGCAATGACCTTAGCTGACAGAATAGTAATACTTAATCAAGGAAATATCGAGCAAGTTGGAACTCCAGAAGAAATTTATACTAATCCTGCAAATGTTTTTGTAGCTCAGTTTATCGGAACACCAAAAATGAATATATTAGAAATTAGTGAGGAAAATATTATATCTGAATCTACAATTAAATTTTTAGGTCTAGAGATTAAATTTAATAATATTAAATTTAAAAAAACTAATCACTATATTGGAATTAGGCCTGAACATTTGAAGGTTAGTCAGGAAAGTGATTTTACTTTTATTCCTGAAGTTGAGTTAGTTGAAAATCTCGGTAATGAGAAAATAGCGTATATTAAAAATGGACCAGACCAGCTAAGTGCAAAAATTTCAAGTAAAGAAGAAGTCTCAAATAAAATTGGTTTTGATTTAAAGGATATTTATATTTTCGATAAAAATGGAAAAAGAGTAAAATTGTAATACAACTTTTAATTGTTAAGACCAATTTTTTTCAAATAAAACAGCTAAAAAAATTAAATAATTTTTTTACTATTTATTTGTAATCAAATATTTGCGACATCTTGTCAAATATAGTATTTTTTTTAAAAAAATCCTAGGAGGAGAAATGAAAAATATAATAAAAATATTTTGCATAATTTCATTGTTCATTACAAATATTGTTTATGCAGATATTAAATTTTGGACTACAGAAGTCCAACCTGCTCGAATGGCTAAGCAAGAAGAAATGGCTAAAGCTTTTGAGGCTAAAACAGGAATAAAAGTAGATGTAATTCCAATTGAAGAAAAAGAGTTGGGAACTAGAGCAACAGCTGCAGCAGCAGCAGGAGATTTGCCAGATGTGATTTATCATACTCTACAATATGTGTTGCCTTGGGCAGAGGCAGGTATATTAGATGTTGATGCTAATAACGCTGTCGTTAAAGCGCTTGGTAAAAATACTTTTGCTCCAGGTGCTCTAAATATGGCTAAGTCAGGATCAAAAATTGCTGCAGTTCCAGTTGATGGTTGGACACAGATGGTTGTTTACAGAAAAGATCTTTTCGAGAACGCTGATTTAGAACCACCTACAAGTTATGCTAACATTGTCAAAGCTGTTGAGAAATTATCAAAGGTAAATGGCGTATTTGGTTTTGTAGCTGCAACTAAAACTGATGAAAATTTTATGAGCCAAGTTTTAGAACATGTTCTTTTAGCGAATGGAGTAAACATTGTTAAAAAAGGTGGTATCAAGAAACAAGGTAAAAAATTAAAAGAAGCATTGGAGTTTTATAAGGTCATCGCAAAAGCAAGTCCTCCTGGTGAACTTTATTGGAAACAATCAAGAGCACTTTATTTTGCTGGAAAGACACCAATGATTATTTGGTCTCCCTTTATTATGGATGAGCTTGCAGGTTTAAGAGACTCTGCTCCGCCAACAATAAATAGTGATCCAACATCACCTGAATTAGCCTCTAAAACTGGTTTTATAACTAATTTTAGTGGTCCGAGTAATAAGAAAGGTGCTGCGTGGGCAGATATTAGATACTTTGGTATAACAGCTGACGCTGATACTGATGAAGCGAAGCAATTTATCATGTACTCAATGGATGAAGGCTATACAAGTACCTTATCTATTGCTCCAGAGGGTAAATTTCCAGTAAGAAGAGGAAATTCGAGTGATCCTGAAGCATTTACAAAAGCTTGGAGTAAATTGCCAGTTGGAGTTGATAGAAAAGCTCCTTTGTCAGATCTTTATGACCCAGATGTTATAAATAACATTGTTGCAGGTTTAGATACTGCAAATAGATGGGGAGTTAAAGAAGGTGAGCTATCTAGAGCATCTAAAATTATTAATTCTCAATTCATAAACAGAATCACAAGAGAATATATCGATGATGAAATTTCTGTTGATGAAGCTGTTGATAAAATAAATGCTGGATTAGCTAGCTTCTAATAATTTAAATTAATTAAAAAAGCGGATAAGATTACTTATCCGCTTTTTTTTATGAAAGACACTTTAGCAAATACTGAAAAGAAAACTGCATATATTTTAACTTTACCCGCAGTTGCTTTAGTTTTTGCAATAATTTTATTTCCAATTTTTGCCAATGTTTGGATAAGTTTTAAAGAAGTTAAGCTTAAAGATATAAGAATACCTGAGCCAAGAGCCAAAAAGATTATCAAATCCATATCTGAAGATCCCTCAAAAATAAAAATTTTATATAAATTAAGAAATAGCTCCTTACTTCAAGAAATTAGAGATATTACATTTCAAGATAAATTTCCAAAAAATTTTGAAATTGAAGAATTAGACCCACGTTGTGATTACAAAAAAAATACTTTAAAATGTAAATTTGGTAATTGGCCAGCAAAATATAGAGAAAATTTTCAAATAGTATTTGGAACGAATGATGGTACAAATATTGATAAAAAAGTTCTCAAATCAACAAAACCTAAATTAAATGGTACATCAGATAATATATTACTTAACACTAATTTTACTTTAAAAAATTTCAAGAAAGTTTTATTTGATAATGAATTTGTAGACCTACTACTCACAACTTTTTACTACACATTTTTTGGTACAGTTGGCTCAATTATATTTGGTATTTTAACAGCGCAAATGGTTAATCAAAAATTTTATGGTAGAACATTTATGCGAAGCGTTTTACTTTTTCCCTATGTTGCTCCAGTTGTCGCTTTAGCTTATACATGGGAACTTCTATTGGATCCAAATAGCGGGACTTTAAATAGTTTGCTAATCAACTACCAAGTTATTGAAACTCCCATAAATTTACTCGGACAAAAATACATTGATATTAATATATTAGGGTTTGATTTTAAATTAAGACTAGCTCTTACAACAGTAATTATGTTTGAAATTTGGAGATATTTTCCTTTAGCTTTTTTATTTATTCTTGCAAGGCTTCAGGCTATTCCAAAAGAATTATATGAGGCAGCTGATGTTGATGGAGCTAGCCCGTTTCAGAAGTTTTTTAATATAACTCTCCCTCAAATTACTGCAGTTATATCGATTTTATTTATGATTAGATTTATTTGGAATTTTAATAAGTTTGAAGATGTTTTCTTACTTACAGGTGGTGCTTCAGGTACAAGAACTTTACCTATAAATGTTTATCAACAAGGTTTTGCAATATCTGATATTGGAATGGGATCGGCTGTTTCAATAGTAATAGTCGTTTTACTTTTATTATTTATGTTTTTTTACTTTAAGCTTTTAGGAAAGAGAGTGGATGAGAACTAAAAATTCAATTTTATTTACTTTGATATCATCTTTTTTTTTGATTTTCATAGTTTCTATATGGAAAATATTAGCAACGTTACAGGGATTAAATATTCAAAACTTTAATTTACAAATAATTTTTATTTTTGGTCTCCTAATATCATTTGCTAATTTAAGAATAGGCAGCAAAATCAAAATTTTTTATAAATCAATTATTTTTTCTCTAATTTTTGTAATATGTGATGGTTATATTATTCAAAAATTACCACTGTGGTATAATATTGGAATTTTTCTAATTTTGTATTTTTTTGTTAATAAAATAAATAAATATAGTTTTAAAGATTTAAAGGAACAACACTCAACTCAAGTAATTTTTTTTGATTTTTTAACATTGTTTGGTATTTTATTTTTTTCATTCGTAATACTTTTTCCTTTTTATATGATGTTAATTACAAGTTTTAAAACTCAAATAGCTTTATTAGTTAACCCTTTAGATTTCAGTATAAATTTTGGTCAGGATTTTAAAGATCTATTTAAATCTTATTTTGTAATTTTTAAATCTTATAAATTTGGTCAATATATTTTAACTAGTACTATTGTCTCTGTGGGCACAGTGATAATAACTCTTATTTTTGCTATTCCAGCAGCATATGCAATTGCTCGATTAAATTTTTTTGGAAAAACATTTATGTCAACATCAATATTGATAATTTATATGTTTCCTGCAATTGTCTTGGTAATTCCTCTGTACACTATTTTTAGTCAATTAGGCCTTAGAAATTCTATAGAGGGTTTGTTAATTGTTTATACAGCCACAACTCTACCGGTAGCAATTTATATGCTACAAGGATATTTTAAGAGCATCCCTAAAGAATTAGAGGAAGCAGCAATATTGGATAAGCTTAGTTGGTTTGGAATAATTACTAAAATAATAATTCCATTAAGTATTCCTGCAATATCTTCTGTGGCTTTATATGTTTTTATGATAGCTTGGAATGAGTTCTTATTTTCTTTAATGTTTCTAGATAACCCAAATTCTTTTACTCTTTCAAGAGCCATACAATATTTAAGTGGTGATGCAGAAACGCCTAGACAATATTTAATGGCTGGTTCAGTTATTGTGACTTTACCTGTTTTGTTTATTTTTGTTTATTTTGAGAAATATCTAGTTAGTGGTCTTACTGCAGGGAGTGTAAAAGGTTGAGAAATAATTTAGTAGAAAAAGCAAAAAAAGTTTTATTAGGAAATAAAAAAAAAGGTTTCACGTTACCTACAAATAATAAATTATATCCCGCTCAATGGAAATGGGACTCGGGCTTTATTGCTTTAGGATACTCACATTTTAACCTTAGGTATGCTCTTGATGAAATAACGACACTTTTGAAAGGTCAATGGAGAGACGGTATGATACCTCATATTTTGTTCCATGATTTAAAAACAAATTATTACCCAAACCATTCTGTATGGAATTGTGGAAACAAAATACATTCATCTGGTATAACTCAACCACCAGTTCTTGCAATAATTTTAAAAAAAATTTTAGACAAAAATAAAATCAAAATTTCAGATAAATCAAAAATTAAATCAATAGTTCAAAAATTAAAAAAATATCATGAATGGTTAATTAAATATAGAGATCCTAGGAAAACAGGGTTGGTCTCTATATTACATCCTTGGGAAAGTGGATATGATAATTCACCACTTTGGGACTATTCTATGAATGAAGTTAAAGTTGAAAAAAATTTGAAATATAAAAGAGGAGATAATAAAGTTATAAATCCAGAATACAGGCCTTTAGATTCAGATTATGATAGATATGTGACAATCAAAAATCATTTAAGAAAGAATAAATATAATCCAAAAAAACTTTATAATAAATCAATGTTTAATGTTGTTGATGTAGGTTTTAATTCTATATTTTTAAGAGCAAATAAAGATTTATTAGAGCTTCTTAAATCATTCAATTTAGAGCACAATAAATTAAAAAAATTTATTTTAAAATCAGAAAATCAAATTGAAAAATTATATAATGAAAAAAAAGGGGTTTTTACAAATTATGATATAAGAAATAAAAAAAAAATTATTGTGCCCTCAATAACAAATTATTTTATTTTATTTGCTGACTTAAAAAATCAAACTATTAACAAAAAAATAATTAAAAACTTAAAAAATCATAATCAAACAAAAAAATATATTTTCTCTAGTATTAAGCCTAATTATAAAAAGTTTGAGGAAAAGCGTTACTGGAGAGGTCCTGTTTGGATAAATTGTAATTGGATTATCTATCAAGGGTTGAAAAATAAGGATAAAAACTTTGCTAATAAAATTAAGGAAAAAACAATTAATCTTGTTAAAAAAAATGGCTTTTTTGAATACTACAGTTTTAAAACTGGAAAAGCATATGGAGCAAGTAACTTTTCTTGGACCGCATCTTTATTTTTAGATTTGGTAATGGAAAAGAAATATAACTAATTTAATAAATTATATTGGTAGTTTCTTGCTTCGGTTACTTCAGTTGGAAGATTTAACTTGACATCATCAAGTCTAATAACTTCATCTTTACTTATATTTCTTTTTAATACAGCATTATCAGTGAGGCCTAGAGGTAAAATCATTTCTTTTTTAGATTTTTGAGACGTTATTAATTGCCCTCTTGCACAGAAGCCTCCTTCTCCATCCAGTTTTTCACCTACTCTTAAATCTTTCTTAGCTAAACTTGCAACATCAGCATTATAATTTTTTGTATAGCCTGTTGCTCTATTGTCTAGTGCTATTGAGTAAATAGATTGTGCAAGCTCCAGTCCAATATAATGATAGGGCCTCCAAATTGCAGAATAATTTCCAGATGCGTCTGTAATCATGCCATAATCTTTAAAACAATTTTTTACATATTCGTTCTGTGCTTTAATAACAACATAAACACCCCACCTTAAATCATTTGGAATATCTTTTTTTTCTAAATCTATACTTGAAACAACTTCTACTTGACCATCAAATTCAATTAGACCACCATCATTTTTTGGGATCATTTTTTTTGCAATATCATAAACACCAACTGGAGGAAAAGTTAATCCATTACTAGGGCATTTTAAGTTAGCTGCATTACTCACTGCACACATTTCAATGGCAGACTTGTCTCCACATAAAAAACTATTAAACATTTTTGGGTTCATTCCAGATTCTAACTCAGCTCGCTCTTTAGTAAGGCCATAGTGACCCCAAACAGTATCAGGTGTAGAATATTCAAAAGTTGGATGATATTTAGTTCCTTTACCAGCACAAACTATTGAAAATCCGTTTAGTCTTGCCCACTCTATTTGTTCGAGAATTAAAGATGGTTGATCTCCATATGCCATCGAACAGATAACACCTTTTTCTTTTGCAAGATCAGATAAATATTTACCACAAGTTATGTCCGCTTCAACATTGACTAATATTACATGTTTCATATTTTTTATTATCTTTGTTGCATGGACAGTTCCGAATATTGGATTGCCTGTTGCCTCAATAAAAATTTCAATATCTCTTTCCAAAACTTTCTCTAACGAATTTGAAAAATTTATTTGTTTAACTACTTGCTCATTTAATCCACTTTTCAAACAATTTTTCTTTGCTTGATCAACATTAATATCAACTATGGTATCTATTTGAATTTTATCTAGATGGTTGTATTGAGCTAAAAACATACTTACAAACTTACCACATCCAATAAAACAAATTTTTATAGGTTCTTTTCTATTTTCTAATTTAGTATGTAAAAACATTATAAATTTTAAGGTTTCAAAGCGTTATTAAGATAATTTTTATCAAGTTTACAATCTTTATATCCTTTTTTCACAACATTTAGATATCTTTCAGTTGGAAACTTAAATGGTGATTTGTTAACCATTGTGTAAGTCATTACTTTTTTTCCATAATAATAAAAATAATATTTCTTATAAAGTATTGGATAATCCTCATATAGATCCAATTTTTTTTCATCACTTTTTGAAATCTCAAATAAACCTCCAGGAACAATTGAGTTTTTCTTAATTTCAATATCTGCAGCTCTATATTTACTTCTAAATGTTAGTTTAAAGCCTTTTAAATTAATTTTTTTTATAAAATTGCTATCTTTACATCTTCGCTTCATTTGAAAATGATGAAGGTTACTACCGTAAGCAAAATAAAGCATTATCGCTCTACTACTTCAATTTTTTTTTCATTAACAAATTTTAAAATTTGAGAATTGCAAAAATCTATTTTTGATTGATCCTCAGATCTAATTACAATTGAAACACCTAATTTTCCTGCATGAAAAAAAGGATAACTTCCTATCTCAACATCTTGATTATCATTTTGTACTTTAGTTAATGAGTTTGCAATTTCACTTTCAACTGTTCTTAAACTTATTGTATGACTTTTAATTGGTTCACCTCCAACTATAGTGTTAGTCAAACCTCCTAACATCGATTTTAAAATAGATGGTACACCTGGCAAACAAAACACATTTTCAATATTAAATCCTGGAGCACCACTTGTTGGGTTTAAAATTAAATTTGCGTTTTCGGGCATCCAACACATTTTCTGTCGCCCTTCATTAAATTCGCCTGGTTTGTAGTATGCTTCTAAAATTTTAAATGCTTGTTTGTGGATTTCGTATTTTATTCCAAAGGTTTTTGAAACAGATTGAGCAGTGATATCATCATGCGTAGGACCTATACCTCCAGTTGTAAAAACATAATCATAAGTTGTTTTCAAGAAAGATAATGTATCTACAATTGTTTTTTCAATATCTGGTATTACTCTAACCTCCTCTACTTTTACACCAATTGAATTAAGCCAAACTGCTATTGTTGACGTGTTGGTGTCTTGTGTTCTGCCTGACAATATTTCGTTACCGATTATTAGTATAGCGGCATTAACTTTTGTTTTTTTGCTCATATTATATATATAATTTAGAGATGGAATTTACCAAGTCTTTAGTAAAAGGCAAATTAATCAGACGATATAAAAGATTTTTTACTGATGTAAAGTTGCAAAAAGAAACTGTGACAGCGCATTGTCCAAATACAGGATCTATGAAAGGATTATTAGAAGAAGGTAATGATGTTTATTTACTTCCAAATAATGATCCTAAAAGGAAGCTTAAGTATGGTCTTGAAATAATAAGGTCACGGAAAAATTTAGTTGGTGTAAATACCCACATGGCAAACAAAATTGCTAAACATGGTCTAGAAAATAACCTGATAAATGAACTTAAGAATCTAGATTTAATAAAGCCAGAGGTATTTTTTAATAAGGAAACGCGTTTTGACTTTTTACTTGAGAAAGATGACCAAAAAAGCTTTGTTGAAGTTAAAAATGTGACTTTATTCAGGAATATGGACACCTCTGAATTTCCAGATGCTGTCACATCACGCGGATCAAAACATTTATTAACCCTTATTGATGCCATAAAAAAAGGCTATAAAACATATCTATTATTTTTAGTTCAAATTCAAAATATGAAATATTTTAAAATAGCTAAAGATATAGATGAACAGTATTACAAAAACTACATTTTAGCTAAAAAAGCTGGAGTAAATTTTTTAGCTTACAGCTGTGATATTAGTTCAAAAAAAATTTTTATAGATAAAAAACTAAAAATAATTGATGAATAATTATAAAGAAAAATTTGAAAAAATGAGAATTGCTGGAAACCTTGCAGCAAGAACTTTGGATATGTTAACTGAAAATATAAAAGAAGGAATTTCTACAGACTACATTGACAAATTAGGTTATGAATACATAAAAGATAATGGTGGTCATTCTGCTCCACTTTACTATCGAGGGTTTACAAAATCTTTATGTACCTCTTTAAATCATGTTGTTTGTCATGGAATACCTTCAGATAGAATTTTACAAGAAGGCGATGCAGTAAATGTAGATGTAACTGCAATAGTCGATGAACATTACGGTGATACGAGCAGAATGTTTTGCATTGGTAAAACACCAGTTAAGTTAAATAATCTTATAGATACTACCTACGAGTCAATGATGAGAGCTATTAAAATATTAAAACCGGGAATTAAATTAGGAGATATTGGATATACAATTCAATCATTTGTTGAGGAGAAAGGTTTTTCTGTAGTTAGAGATTTTTGTGGTCATGGTATTAGCACAACATTCCATGAATCTCCTAATATATTACATTACGGAAGTAAAAATACAGGTATGGAACTTAGGCCTGGAATGACATTTACTATTGAGCCTATGATCAACTCAGGAAAATATGATGTAAAGATGTTAAATGATGGTTGGACAGCTGTTACAAAAGATAAATCTTTATCTGCACAATTTGAACATACGTTAGGAATTACTGAAAATGGTTATGAAATCTTTACAGAATCTGCTAAAGGTTATTCAAAGCCTCCATACTTATAATTAATGATTAAAAGATATTCGCGTAAACAATTAATTGACATTTGGTCAGAGGAAAATAAATATAAAATTTGGTTAGATGTTGAAATTGCTGCAGCAGAAGCGATGGAAAAACTTGGCCAAATTCCAAGAGGAGTTGCTTCAACTGTTAGAAAAAAAGCTAAAATTAATGTTTCAAGAATTCATAAAATAGAGTCTGAGGTTAAACATGATGTAATAGCATTTTTAACCTCTGTTACAGAAAAAGCTGGAATTAAAGCTAGATATCTTCACCTGGGAATGACATCTTCTGATGTGTTAGATACATCTTTCAATATTCAACTAGTTCAATCGGGAAAAATTATTTTAAATGATATTGATCAAATTTTAAAAGTTTTAAAAAGACAGGCTAAAAAATATAAACTAACTCCTTGCATGGGTCGAAGCCATGGAATTCACGCTGAGCCAGTAACCTTTGGGTTAAAATTGGCCTCTTTTTATGAGGAGTTTAAAAGAAATAGAAAAAGATTAAAGGATGCAATTGATGAAGTATCAACTTGTGCAATTTCTGGAGCTGTTGGGACATTTGCCAATGTTAATCCAAAAGTTGAAAAGCATGTAGCAAAAAAACTAGGTTTAAAAGTAGAGCCAATTTCATCTCAAGTAATACCAAGGGATAGACATGCATTCTATTTTTCAGTACTAGGAATTATTGCTGGTTCAATAGAAAGAGTTGCAATTGAAATTAGACACCTTCAGCGAACAGAAGTTTATGAATTGCAGGAATATTTTTCTAAAAATCAAAAAGGCTCATCAGCTATGCCTCACAAAAAAAATCCTATTTTAAGTGAAAACTTAACTGGACTTTCAAGGATGGTAAGAAGTGCAGTGATACCAGCTTTAGAAAATATTGCTCTTTGGCATGAAAGGGATATTTCTCATTCAAGTGTAGAGAGAAATATTGGTCCAGATGCTAATATCACAACAGATTTTGCTTTAACAAGACTTACGAACATTTTAGATAATATGATTGTATATCCAAAAAGAATGCTCGAAAATTTAAACATAACTAAAGGATTAATTTTTTCACAAGAAGTTATGTTAGAACTAACAAAATCTGGGTTGAGCAGAGAGAAATCCTATAAAATGGTGCAAAACTATGCAAAAAGATGTTTTGCAGAAAATTTAAATTTATATGATGTTCTTTTAGAGGATAAATTAATTATGAATAAAATTTCACCAAGAAAACTAAAATCTATTTTTAGTTATTCCAAGCATTTTAAAAACGTAAATTTAATCTTTAGAAGAGTTTTTAAATAATGAAAAAAGGGAAAAAAATATACGAAGGAAAGGCTAAAATTATTTATTCAACAAGTGATAAAGATTTAGTAATTCAATATTTTAAAGACGATGCAACCGCATTTAATAATCAAAAAAAATCTACTATTGAGGGAAAAGGCGTTTTAAACAATAGAATTTCTGAACACATACTTTCAAAGCTCTCAGAAATTGGTATCAAAAATCACTTAGTTAAAAGACTAAATATGCGGGAACAAGTAGTTAAACTTGTTGAGATTATACCAATCGAATTTATTGTGCGAAATGTTGCAACAGGATCGTTAACAAAAAGACTTGGAATTGAAGATGGTAGCATATTAAAGGAACCGTTAATTGAATATTGCCTTAAAGATGACAAGCTTGGTGATCCACTAATTGCTGAAGAACATATTCTTGCGTTTGATTGGGCTTCTAAAACAGAAATAGAAAAAGTTAAAAAAATGATTTTAAGAATTAATGATTTTATGATCGGTATGTTTGGTGGTGTTGGAATTAAACTAATAGACTTTAAGTTAGAATTTGGAAGACTAACCTCTAATGGAAAGAAAGAGGTGATTTTAGCTGATGAAATTAGTCCAGATACTTGTAGATTATGGGATAGTATTACAGATAAAAAATTAGACAAAGATAGGTTTAGAAAGGATCTGGGAGACTTAATCCCGGCTTATACAGAAGTTGCTAAAAGACTTGGTATCCTTCACGAACAATCCAACTTAAGTGTAGTTAACGTAACAAAACTATCCTCAGTTAAAAGAAAACGTAAATGAAAATATCGGTAATTATTACATTAAAAAAAGATGTATTGGATCCTCAGGGTAAAGTTATTCATCAAGCTCTTGATGGAATGGGCTTTAATGATGTTAATGAAGTAAGACAAGGTAAATATTTCGAAATCGATACTAAAGAAACTAATCCTAAAAAAGCGAAAGATAAAGTTGAAGAAATGTGCAAAAAACTTCTAGCTAATCTTGTAATTGAAAATTACAAAATTATCGATGCACAATAATTAATGAAATCAGCAGTCATCACATTTCCAGGATCTAATTGTGATAGAGATATGGATGTTGCTTTAAAAAAATTTGGCTTCAATAATAAAATGGTTTGGCATCAAGATGTCGAATTACCAAAAAGTGATCTGGTAGTTTTGCCTGGTGGTTTTTCTTATGGAGATTATCTTAGATGTGGAAGTATGGCCTCTAAATCAAAAATTATGCAATCAGTTATCAATTTTGCAAATTCTGGTGGAATGGTAATGGGTATTTGTAATGGTTTTCAAATTTTAGTTGAATCAGGATTGGTGCCCGGAGTTTTGTTGAGAAATAAATACTTGGAGTTTATTTGTAAAAATGTCTATGTTAAAATTAGTAATAAAGATAATTCTTATTTTAAAAATATTAGTAACAACATATTAGAACTTCATATTGCTCATAATGAGGGAAATTACTTTTGTACAAAAGATCAATTAAAGGAAATTGAGGATAACGCTCAAATTGCAATCAATTACTGTGATCGAGAAGGTAAAATTGAAGAACCATTCAATCCAAATGGTTCAATAAAAAATATTGCTGGAATTTTTAATAAAGAGAAAAATGTTTTGGGTATGATGCCTCATCCTGAAAGAATGATTGACCCTTCTTTATCGGGTGACGATGGATCTATTTTTTTTAAAAACCTAATTAATAATTTAAAATGATTGTAAACGAAAAAATAGCTATCGATCATGGATTGAAAAAAGAAGAATATCAAAAAATCTGTGAACTTTTAAAAAGAACTCCCAATATTACTGAACTTGGAATTTTTTCAGCAATGTGGAATGAACATTGTTCCTACAAATCTTCAAGACTTCATCTAAAAAAATTACCAACCAAAGGTAAACAAGTAATTCAAGGACCAGGTGAAAATGCTGGAGTAGTAGATATTGGTGATAATGATGCAATAGTCTTTAAAATTGAAAGTCATAACCACCCCTCTTTCATTGAACCTTATCAAGGTGCTGCTACGGGTGTAGGTGGAATAATGAGAGATGTATTTACAATGGGTGCAAGACCAATAGCTAATTTAAACTCAATACACTTTGGTTCAACACAACATAAAAAAACGAAAAATCTTTTAAGAGGAGTAGTACATGGAATAGGAGGTTATGGAAACTGCATGGGTGTTCCAACTATTGCAGGACAAACCAGTTTTGACAGCTCATATAACGGAAATATTCTAGTTAACGCAATGACATTAGGGTTGGTAAAGAAAGATAAGATTTTTTACTCAAAAGCAGCAGGATTAAACAAACCAGTAATATATGTGGGATCTAAAACAGGTCGAGATGGTATCCACGGGGCAAGCATGGCTTCAGCTAGTTTTGATGAAAAAATTGAGGAAAAAAAACCAACAGTACAAGTCGGTGATCCATTTACAGAAAAACTTTTACTTGAGGCATGTTTAGAACTAATGGAGGGAGATTCAATCATTGCCATCCAAGATATGGGGGCAGCAGGTCTTACTTCGTCAAGTATTGAAATGGCTTCAAAAGGGAATCTTGGAATAGAAATTAATTTAAACAGGGTACCTTGCAGAGAGTCAAAAATGACTCCCTACGAGATTATGCTTTCAGAAAGTCAAGAAAGAATGTTGATTGTTTTAGAAAATGGAAAAGAAGAAATAGCCAAAAAAATATTTGATAAATGGAACTTAGATTTTGCTGTCATTGGAAAAACAACAAAATCTAAAAAAATTGAACTATATTTTGATGATAAAAGAGTTGCAGACATACCTGTAAATACCCTTGTTGAAAATTCACCTATGTATGATCGTAAATGGAAAAAAGCAAAACTCCCAAAAAAAAATAAAATTAAAAAAGAAGATATAAATAATTTAAAAATAATAGATATTCTAAAAAAAATTTTAGCTAATCCAAATATTTGTAGTAAAGAATGGATTTGGAGTCAGTATGATCATACAGTGATGGGAGATACTATTCAAAAACCTGGAGGAGACTCTGGTGTAGTCAGAGTTCATGGTACTAACAAAGCAGTTGCTGCTTCAGTAGATTCATCAGCAGTTTATTGTTGGGCTCATCCTCTTTCTGGAGGAAAACAAGTTGTATGTGAAAGTTTTAGAAATTTAATTTCTGTTGGAGCAAAACCAATTGCTATTACTAATTGTCTAAATTTTGGTAGTCCTGAAAATGAAGAAAATATGGGAGAGTTTGTTGAATGTGTTCAAGGAATTGGGGAAGCAAGTTCTTATTTAAAATTTCCTGTAGTATCTGGAAATGTTTCTTTTTACAATCAAACAAAAGATCAAGGTATCAAACCCACTCCATCTATAGGCGGTGTTGGACTTATAAAAGATTATACAAAAATGGTTACTATGGATTTTAAAGAGATTAATAATATTGTTATAGTAATTGGTAAAACTGAGGGACACATTGATCAAAGTTTATTTGCAAGAGTTATATTGAATGAAAAAAATGGTCCTCCTCCAGAAATAAATTTGTTTAATGAAAAAAATAATGGTGAAACATTATTAAAATTAATTGATGATAATTTAATAAAAAGCGCACATGATGTTTCTCTAGGTGGAATAATTACTGCAGTCTCAAAAATGTGTATCAAGGGTAACAAAGGTATTAATCTTAAAAAACCAAAATATTTAATTAATGAAATAGAATATTTTTTTGCAGAAGATCAAGGAAGGTACATCATTGAAATCAATAAAAAAGACCAAAAAAAAGTCCTAGATATATTAAACAAAAATGCTGTACATTATGATGAACTAGGAACAATTAATGAAAATATGCTATTTTTAAGTCAAAAGTCAAAAGTTACAATTGACGAATTAAAAAGTTCAAATACAAATTGGTTAATTGAATATATGAGCAAATAATGGCAATGAATTTAAAAGAAATTGAAAAAATGATAAAAGAAAGTCTACCAGATGCGATAGTTGAGATACAAGATTTAGCAGGAGATGGTAATCACTATTCCGCTACAGTTACTTCTTCAAAGTTTTCTGGAAAAAGTAAGATCGAACAACATAAAATGGTTTATAATTCATTAAAAGGAAGAATGGGAAATGAATTACATGCTCTAGCAATCAAAACAAAGGAAAATTAAAATGGACCAACAAATAAATGATTTAATTAAAAATGAAATCGAAAATAATGAAGTTTGCTTATTTATGAAAGGCACACCAGATGCGCCACAATGTGGTTTCTCAATGGCTACATCTAATATTTTAAAAGTTCTAGAAGTAAATTTTAAAGGTATAAATGTTTTAGAGGATCAAAAACTTAGAGAAGGTATCAAAGTGTTTAGTGATTGGCCTACTATCCCTCAACTATATATTAAAAATGAATTTATTGGTGGTTGTGACATCATAAAAGAGATGTTTGAGAATGGTGAGCTTACGAAGTTGCTTGAAAGTAAAAATATTAATTTTAAAGCTAAAAACTAATTATCTTGAATAATATTCAATAACTAGATTGGGTTCCATAACTATTGGATAAGGAACTTCATCGAATTTTGGAGTTCTAACAAATTTAAATTTTTTATTTTTTTCATCCATTTGAATATATTCTGGAGTTTCTCTCTCCTTATTTGCTAGGGCGATATCAATAATTGCTAATTGTTTAGACTTATCTCTGATCTCTATAGAATCTTCTTCTTTAACTAAATAACTTCCGATGTTAACTTTTTTACCATTAACTTTAACATGTCCATGGTTAATTAATTGTCTAGCTGAAAATATTGTTGTTGAAAATTTTGCTCTGTAAATCACTGCATCCAATCTTCTTTCAAGTAAACCGATTAAATTTTCACCTGTATCGCCTTTAAGCATTACAGCTTTTTTATAAATATTTCTAAATTGTCTCTCATTAATGTTACCGTAGTAAGCTTTTAGTTTTTGCTTAGCTTGTAACTGAATTCCATAGTCTGAAGGTTTAGATGATCTAGTTTGACCGTGCTGTCCTGGTCCATAAGCTCTAGTATTAAATGGACTTTTTGGTCTCCCCCAAAGGTTAACCTTTAGTCTTCTATCTACTTTATGTTTAGAGTTTAATCTTTTTGTCATTTAATAATGGGGTTTATAAACCTACACATTCTTTTGTCAATCAACGTTTTTTTGCTAAACTAGCAAATACACCTGATAAAATACGTGTTTCCTTTGAAGATAATTCCATCCTATAAAAAATATTTCTCAAGTTCTCGAGCATTATAGGTTTCTTTTCTTTAGGTTTGAAGAACCCTATGTCCTCTAAATTTTGAATACATAAATTAGTCATTGATAAAATGTCTTTTTTAGAGGCTTCTTTTACTTTTTTAGATTTTTTAAAACTAGAAGTTTTTGAATTAATGCTGCCATACACTGTATTAGCAATTATTATAAGACTATGAGATAAATTAAGAGATTTAAAATCAGGATTTGTTGGAATTTGAAGTGTATAATTTGCATAACTTATTTCATTATTAGACAAACCAGATGCTTCAGATCCAAATAAAAAAGCTACTTTTTTTTTATAATCAATTTTTTTTAAATCTTCTAATTGAATATGTTTAGTATTTTTATTTCTAAATCTGGCAGAGGTAGCGATTACAATATCTATATTTTTTAAAGCAGGTTCTAAATTATCAAAATTTTTACTTTTACTAACAATATTTTTTGCTCCAACAGATGTAGCTAAAATTTTATCATTTGGAAAAATTGGTTTAGGATCTATTACAATCAATTTTTGAAAATTAAAATTTTTCATTGCCCTTGCGCAAGCACCTATATTTTCTGACAGCTGAGGTTTGTGTAAAATAAATGAAATATTATTGTTTGACATAATTATTCAATGCCGTGACTTCTATTATAATTTGAAATTTCAGATTTATCTAAATCTTTTAAATATTTTTTTTCTGCTTGCCATAAACTTACTTTAAGTGGATAACATTTTGCAACATCAGAGGAATGCTCTGATCCACAATCTCCTCCTGGACAAGCTGAAAGAACTCCTAATAAATCTGTTTCTGCAAAAAATTCTAGATAATCACCTGGTCTTACTGGACTTGCTTTCATAAAGTATTGTTTAGTATCATTGGTAAATCCTGTTAGCATAAAAACATTCAAAACGTCATGAACTATTTTTTCAGCCTCATCAATTTTAAGTTGTTTTTCATTTACTAAAGCTCTGGTTAAATTTGAATGACAACAATAATGATAATCATTGCCTGAAAGAAGCTTAGAGGTATATGGGTCACACCGAGTTCCAATTACATCGTGTACTGATCCTCCATCTTCATCATAATCATACCAATCTAGTGAGTCCCATGTAATAGTTGCTAAAGATCTTAGATAAGGAAAGTTACTAAACATTTTATCGCCTACGGAAAGATGTGTTCCATAAAGAGCTCTTGTTTTTCCAGAATAAAATTTTTCATTTAAATTACTGAGATTAAAAAGATTTAAGTCACCAACTTGTGGACCTTCTATGCTTTCAATTCTAAAAAATTCACCTTTTTTTACTTCGAAAGTTTTGGCATCTCTAGGGGGAATTATAATTTCATTTTTTTTAGTAATATCTTTTCTTGCCAAATGTAAAATATTTAAATTTTTTTCATCAATATTATTGTTTGGGTAGCAGACAACTGGTTTCGCACCAATTCTCTCATTAATATCTGTTGGTTTAATTGAAAACTTTTTGATCTTCATGTCTAAAGACTAGCAGGAGCGTTATCTTTAAAAAGTTTATAATCTAAGCTATCGATAAGTGCTTTAAATGAAGCATCAATAATATTCGGAGAAACACCTATAGTAAACCAGTTTAACCCTTTAGAGTCTGTACTTTCAATGCTAACTCTAGTTACGGCTTCTGTTCCTGTGTTTAAAATTCTTACTTTATAGTCTAACAACTTAAGATCTTTTAAATATTCTGAATATTTCGCAAGTTTATTCACATTTTTTCTGATTGCATTATCTAATGCATTGACTGGACCATTACCCTCTCCCTCACATAAAATTTTTTGACCGTCAACTTCTAACTGAGCTTTAGCAACAGAAATTATATTTCCAATAGAATCTTTTTTGACAGAAACATCATACTCATTGATTGAAATATATCTTGGTATTTCACCCATAAGTCTTCTTGCTAATAACTCAAATGATGCGTCGGCTCCATCATAACTAAAGCCAGTAAACTCCCTGTCTTTTACTTCTTCTAAAAGTTTTTTAATTTTAGGATCATTTTTTTTTATTTTAATTCCAATAGAATTAAGTCTAGACATAATATTTGATTGACCCGATTGATCTGAAACAACTATATTTCTAGTATTACCTACTTCTTCAGGATTTATATGCTCATAGGTTTTTGGATCTTTTTGAACTGCAGATACATGCATTCCACCTTTGTGTGAAAATGCAGATGCTCCAACATAAGGTAAATGCTTATTTGGTTTACGATTAAGTAATTCATCTAACAATCTGGAACATTGTGTTAAATTTTTTAAGTTTTCAGGTT
Organism: uncultured Pelagibacteraceae bacterium; assembly: GCA_902526115.1. Lineage (GTDB taxonomy): Bacteria > Pseudomonadota > Alphaproteobacteria > Pelagibacterales > Pelagibacteraceae > Pelagibacter. The sequence continues at coordinate 5,230 of CABZJV010000006.1, read as the reverse complement.
TGATATTTATCCGGTATTTTTCATAAAAATCTTTTTTTAAAAAAAAGGTAGGAATTAGTGATGTTAAATTTGCATTGCCACATCTTTCTCCTAGTCCATTTATAGTTCCTTGAACCTGCCTTACACCTGCTTGAACTGCCATTAAACTATTCGCAACAGCATTTTCAGTGTCGTTGTGAGCATGAATTCCTAAGTTTTTTCCAGGTATATGTTTTGTAACATCTGAGACAATTTTTTCTACTTCATGAGGAAGTGTTCCTCCATTTGTATCACATAATATAATCCATCTTGCACCATTATCGTAAGCAGATTTTAAACAAGCTAGAGCATAATCGGCATTAGATTTATACCCGTCAAAAAAATGTTCCGCATCAAACATAAATTCTTTTCCCGATTTAACAACATGCTTTGTACTTTCACTAATATTACTGAGATTTTCTTCATTCGAAATACCGAGTGCAACATCAACTTGAAAATCCCATGATTTACCAAATAAACAAACAGATGTACTTTTTGAATTAATTAATGAGGATAACATAGGGTCGTTTTCAGCACTGTGCTCAGACTTTTTAGTCATACCGAATGCTGTTAGTTTAGATGATTTGAAATTATGATCTTTATTAAAAAATTCTGTATCAGTTGGATTTGCTCCTGGCCAACCTCCCTCTATATAATCAACACCTAATTGATCTAACGTAGTAGAAATTTTTTCTTTGTCATCTAATGAAAAATCAACACCTTGAGTTTGTGCCCCATCTCGAAGTGTTGTGTCAAATATATATAATTGTTCTTTACTCATTTAAATTTCCACGTCGTTTTACCATCTTTATCCTCTATTAAAACACCTTTGTCTAAAAGATGATCTCTTATTTTATCTGCTTCTTCATAGTTTTTATCTTCTCTAGCTTTGTCTCTAAGTTTAATTTTATTTAAAATTTCAGCTTCGGTTATCAAAATTTTATTTTTCTTAAATTTAAGCCATTGATTTTCTGTTTCATTTAATAATCCAATAAAATTACATGCAGAATTAAATAATATTTTATCAGATGAATTTCCTTTATGAGCTTTTTCATACAATTTATGAAGATTAGCAATATATCCTGGTGTATTTAAATCATCATACAGTGGTTTTAAAATTTCTTCATCAATTTCTACTGCTTGATGATCAGATAAATAGACATTATACCATTTGTTAATTGTATTTTGACAATCACTTAAAAGTTTGTCATTCCAGTCTAACGGCTGTTTATAATGGGCACTCATTAAAGCTAATCTCATTACTTGACCACTTATCATGTTTCTAAAATTCTTAATTTTTAAAATATTACCTTGAGATTTAGCCATTTTTTCATTCGACATAGTTATAAACGCATTATGTAACCAGTAGTTTGCAAAAACTTTTGTATCATTTGCACATCTTGATTGAGCAATTTCGTTTTCATGATGTGGAAATAATAAGTCTATACCACCACCATGAATATCAAATTCGTTTCCGAGAAATTTTTTTGACATTGCAGAACACTCTAAATGCCAACCAGGTCTACCCTTGCCCCAAGGGGATTCCCAAGAAGGTTCGTCATTTTCAGATGGTTTCCATAATACAAAATCTTCTGAATTTTTTTTATTATCACTTATTTCAACTCTTGATCCAGCAATTAATTCTTTTAAATTTTTATTGGAAAGTTTTCCATAATCTTTGAATTTATTTACTTCAAAATAAACATGTTTATTAATCTCATAAGCAAAACCCTTTTGTATCAAATCAGAAATCATTTCTACCATTAAATCAATATGTTCTGTAGCTTTTGGTTGGTATGTAGGGTTATCGCAATTTAAATATTCACAATCCATCTCGAAACTCTTAATAACTGTGTTGGTTAATTCAGATATTGAAATATTATTTTCTTTTGAAAAATTTATTATTTTGTCATCAACATCAGTTATATTTCTTACATAGGTAACTTTAGAATATTTTTTTTTAAAAATTTTATAAAGGACATCAAAAACTACAATAGGTCTTGCATTGCCAATATGTGGATCATCGTAGACTGTTGGACCACAAACGTACATTCTGATATTTTTTTCATCAATAGGAATAAACTTTTCTTTTTTGTTATTTAAATTATTGGTTAAAAAAATATCATAACTCATGAATTTAGGAATATACCTAAAAAATAGATTTGTGAATCTATTTGATTAATTTGGAATTATGCATACAGGAATTGGCTCCATTTTATGCATGTTTTGTTTTCTAATTGTTTCGTATTTCGATCGATTCGCAGAATTTGGATTGGTCATCGCTTCCTCTAATTCTTCGTATTTTAAACCTAACTGACCTTCGTCTGTTCTTCCATCGTCCCACAATCCATCAGTAGGAGCTGCATCGATGATTTCTTTTAAAATTCCAAGTTCTTTACCAAGTTCCCAAATTTGCGTCTTATTACAATCTGCTATTGGTGAAATATCAACTCCACCGTCACCATATTTTGTATAAAAACCAACTCCAAAATCTTCTACTTTGTTACCTGTTCCAACAACAATTCCTTTATTCGCTGCTGCAACTTGATAAAGAGTTGTCATTCTTAATCTTGCTCTAGAATTAGCCATTCCATGCTCATCACCAAATTTTGATAAGCTTGCATTAAATGCTAAAAACAACTCATCTAAATTAATTGTATGAGCCTCTACATTCTTGAAGTTCTTTGTAAGCCATTCCTGATGTTTAAGGCTTAAATCATGTTGATGTGATTTTTGTCTTATGGGCATTGATAGAACAATTGTTTTTAGTCCTGTCATTGCACTTAAAGTGCTAGAAACAGAAGAATCAATTCCTCCTGAAATTCCAATAACTAAAGCCTCTGCTCTCTTAGGCATGTTGTGAGCATAATCTTTTATCCAATTTGAGATAAATTTTACTTTTTCCGATGTATTCATAATTTTCTTTTAATTAAAATTTGTATTAAAACAAGTTTTAAGATGCCGCTTGAATTGTATTTTTGGAATAAGTGCTATTCTTTTTAATCTCATCTGAAATTAAAAAGGCTAATTCCAAAGCTTGATCCGAGTTCAATCTTGGATCGCAATGAGTATGATATCTGCTAGATAAATCTGCATCTGAAATTTTTCTTGCACCACCTGTACATTCTGTCACATCTTGTCCGGTCATTTCAACATGAAGACCACCTGCATACGTTCCCTCTGATTGATGTATGCCAAAAACATTTTTGACCTCTTTGACCACATTGTTGAAGGGTCTAGTTTTAAAGCCAGTAGTTGATACAATGGTGTTTCCATGCATTGGATCACATGACCAAATAACATTAAGTCCCTCTTTTTTAATTCCTCTAATCAACTTCGGTAAAAATTTTTCAACATTTTGATGCCCAAACCTTGATATTAAAGTTATTTTTCCTTTTTCATTTTTTGGATTTAACACCTCACAGATTTTTGCAATTTCATCAGGTTTTGAAGTTGGTCCACATTTAATTCCTATTGGATTTTCAATTCCTTTACAAAATTCAATGTGACCACCATCTAATTGTCTCGTTCTATCTCCAATCCAAACAAAATGAGCTGAAGTATCATGGTACTCACCAGTTGTTGAGTCAACTCTTGTCATGCTTTCTTCAAATGGTAAATGTAAAGCTTCGTGAGATGTCCAAAAATTTACTGTATATAATCTATTATTAAAATCTGAGGTAATTCCACATGCTTCCATAAATGCTAAAGCATCAGCTATTTTATCTTCTAAATCTTTAAATTTTTTAGCTTGAGGACTTTTTTTGATATAATCAAGATTCCATAAATGCACTTTATTTAAATCAGCAAAACCTCCTTTAGAGAATGCTCTTAATAAATTTAATGTTGATGCCGACTGTGAGTAGGCTTTAAACATTCTTTTTGGATCTGGTCTTCTTGCTTTTTCTGTAAAATCTATTGCATTAATATTATCACCTAAATAACTTGGTAATTCTTTTTCTCCTTGTTTCTCTGTAGGCGCACTTCTAGGTTTTGAGAACTGACCTGCAATTCTTCCAAGCTTTACAACAGGTAACGATGCAGAGTACGTAAGGATTAGTGACATTTGAAGTATTACTTTAAACGTATCTCTTATGTTGTCAGGATGGAATTCTGCAAAACTCTCAGCACAATCTCCTCCTTGAAGAAGAAAAGCTTTACCTTCTGAGACTTTAGCAAGTTGATCTTTGAGATGTCTCGTCTCTCCAGCAAATACTAGTGGAGGAAAAGTTTTTAATTTGTTTAATACAGTGCTTAACTCCTGTTCGTCATCATAAGTAGGTATGTGCTTAACAGGATATTTGCGCCAACTATTAATTTTCCAATTTTTCATATTCAACTTGAAAGTGTTTTAACAGAGTTTTAACATTATTCAACAGTGACAGATTTAGCCAAATTTCTAGGCTTATCTATATCATATCCTTTTTCAAGGGCAGAATAGTACGCTAATTTTTGAAGAGGTATTGTCAAAAGGAAAGGGAGAAGATCTTCGTTAGTATTTTCAACCTCAAGAGTTTCCCAAATATTTTCAGATACAATTTCATCTTTACTCTTATTTGTGATCAGCAAAACTTTTGCTCCTCTTGCTATCACTTCCTGCATATTTGAAATAGTTTTTTTATAATAATTATCTCTCGGTGCCAAAACTACTACTGGCATTCCATCTTCTATCAATGCAAGAGGACCATGCTTCATTTCACCTGCTGGGTAGCCTTCAGCGTGAACATATGATAATTCTTTTAACTTTAAAGCACCCTCAAGTGCTATTGGAAATGAAAAACCTCTCCCTAAAAACATCGAACCTTTTGCTTCATTAAATGTTGAAGATATTGCTTGAATTTCATTATCTATTAATAGTGATTTTTCAATCAAACTTGGTAAATTTTGTAAGTCTTTAATCTTTTCCTTATAAATTTCCTCATTAATTTCATTTCTTAAATATCCAAGTTTTAAAGTTAAAATATAAAGAATAAGAATTTGCCCTAAAAAAGCTTTAGTGGAAGCAACACCAATTTCGGGACCACAATGTATTGGTAAAACAAAATTAGAATCTCTCGCAATTGAACTTTCAATAACATTAACAACAGAGCATGTTTTCATTTTATTTTTATTGCATAAATCTAGCGCCGCATAAGTATCAGCAGTTTCTCCAGATTGTGAGACAAACACGTATAAGGTATCTTTTTTAAATCTATTTTTTCGGTATCTAAAT
>CABZJV010000005.1 GCA_902526115.1 uncultured Pelagibacteraceae bacterium | reverse complement strand
GAAATTTTAAAAAAGATAATATTTACACCTCCTACTCAACCTTCCATAGATGAGCTTGGTTGGTTTAGATTTAGCATATGTAGAATAGAAGAGTTGCAAGGAATACCATTGATCGTTTCTAGAACTGGTTATACTGGAGAATTAGGATATGAAATTTGGTGTCACCCTAAACATGCTCCTGAGGTCTGGGATAAATTAATGGAGGCAGGAAAAAAAGATGGTTTGATTCCTGCAGGATTTGGAGCTTTAGACAAACTTAGAATTGAAGCAGGGCTAATTTTATTTGGTAATGAATTTGATGGTCAACAAGATCCTTTCGAAGCAGGTATTGGTTTTGCAGTTCCATTAAAAACAAAAACAGAAGATTTCGTAGGCAAAGATGAATTAATAAAAAGAAAAAATAATCCTCAAAAAAAACTTGTTGGACTTGAGTTAGATGGTAAAGAGATTGCAGGGCATGGTGACTGTGTTCATATTGGTAGATCTCAAATTGGAATAATTACAAGTGGATGTCTATCCTCAACATTAAATAAAAATATAGCTTTATGTAGAATGGATATTCAATATTCAGAAATTGGAACAGAAGTTGAAGTTGGAAAAATTGATGGTCACCAAAAAAGAATAAGCGCAAAAGTAGTTGGATTTCCTTTTTATGATCCTACTAAATCCAGAGTAAAATCATAAATTAAATGCCAAAAGATAAAAAAACTCTTTTAAATTTTTGGGAAGATCAAATGAGAGAATCTCATACTTCAAGTAACTATTTTTTTAGAAAATCACCTTCTCATTATCATATGATGTTATTAGTAATGTCTGCCTATAAAGAAAATAAGAAATTATCTGTTGAACAGCTAAAAACTAAACTATTTAAAACATCCAGACCAAAATCAGCTTTAATTATTAATGAAGCTTGCGAAAAAGGATTCTTTCATTTGGAGAAAACCTCAAGAGATCAAAGAATTAAGAATATTAAGCCAAGCGACTCTTTTATTAAAGAGTTCAATGAATATTTAACTACTCTTAAAAATATAAGCTATTAAGCACTTATTTCGGTTAAGTTGAAAGTGTATATTTTATATATATACTTTTTAGTTCTAAAAATAATTATATCAATTACGATTTGTAAAAAATAAGATTTTTATATGTATTTACCTACAAAAGCAAAAGTAGTCATTATCGGTGGTGGTATACATGGTTTGAGCACTGCTTGGAAACTATCAGAAACTTATAAAAATCCTGGAGATATTGTTGTTTTAGAAAAAAAAGACACTGCTGCAGGTGCTAGTGGAATTGCATGTGGTGTTGTAAGAAATAATTATTTTCAGCCAGCAATGAGAGAACTAATGGCTCACTCCGTTTCAGTTTGGGAAAGCGATCCTAAGGCTTTTAAATACAATGCAGTAGGATATTTACAAATTTCACCTGAAGTTATGCATAAAGATGTTGCGAGTATTTATGAACAACAAAAAGCTATTGGTTACGAGTCAGAATTTATTGAGGGTGAGAAAGATTGCATAAAATATATGAAAGGTATATTTGATGACTGGCAGGCTAAGGGTATAACTTCGGTTCTACACGAAAAAAAAGGTGGATATGCATTTAATAAAGACTCTATTAAAGCTCTAGAAAATAAATCTACTAGCAATGGTGTACAGGTAATAAAAGGTGTTAAGGTAACAGGCTTTAAAAGAGGCAGTAATAGTAAAGCTGTCACTGGAGTTGAGACCAATAAAGGCACAATTGAATGTGAACAAGTTGTAGTTGGCGCAGGTCCATGGGCAAGAGATTTTTGGAATATGTTAGAGCTTCCTAAGATAGCAAAAATAAAAGGTAAAGATGGTAAGCTTCACGAAACCGATATGTGGAAATATTGGATGCTTCAAGAAGGGGTGATCGGAGTTGAGCCTGATTTTTTAAAAACAAATGACGGTAAGCAACCACCAGTAGTTCACGTAGACTCAACAGCACCATTATATTCAGATAAAACAAAAAAATTATTAACTGATAAAATTTGGGGAATTTATTATAAACCTGATATCGAGGGTTTGGGAGTTCAAGGAGGAACTTCTCCTTATATTGTAGATAAACATTTTGATGAAGTTAATGTAGATCCATATGGTATAGAGTCACCTGAATATCAAACTACTGAGGCGTTTAATGAAATGTGGTGTTCGGCTTTAGCTCATTGTCAAAAAAGATTTGAAGGTAAATCTGACTTATATAGAAAAGGACCATCAGGTGGACTTGGATGCATGACCCCAGACTCGTTCCCAATATTTGATAGATTTTTAGAAAATGTTTACATGATAGCAGACGCTAATCACGGTTATAAAATGATTGGTGTAGGAGAGCTTGTTGCAAAAGAAATTCTTGGAACTGAGAGTGATTTATTGAAACCGTTTAGATACAACCGATACGAGAAGGGAGAATTACACCCTACTTCGAACAGTCCATTTCCTTGGAGTTAAACTTCAAGCCTAGACACAAATAAATTTTTCAGCTACGTTTTAAAAAATTATAATTGATTAAGGGGAAAAATGACTGATCTAGAAAAACATGTAAACCAGCCTGGTAGAGAAAAATTAGTTAAAAAAGTTAGAGAAAAAATTAATGAATTAGGAATCACATATATTTATTATCAATTTATCTCAGTCACCGGGAGAGTTGTAGGTAAAGGTATTCCCGCAGATCATTGGGAGAGAACAGCTGAAAAAGGTTTTCAATTAGTTTATGGAGCAACAGCAAATCTATTTTTAGATCGACACAATAACTATATAGGATATGGACCTGAAGCAATGGAGTTAGTTGGAATTCCTGATCCAGAGACCTTTGTTCAATTACCGTGGGATAAGAGAGTGGGTAGAGTTTTTGTTACATGTTTCAGAAATCGAGAAGAGAGAAAAAATCCTGGAGGTCATTTAACTTCAGACTGCAGAGGAAATTTAAGAATATTTGCTAATGAGTTTAAAAAGAAACATGGTCTAGAGTTAAGAGTTGGGACTGAACCAGAAATGATGTGGTTAACAAAAAATGAAGACGGAACGCCTACAGGAAAAGGATTTTCTAAACCTTTCTGCTATCACATAGATCAGTTTGAATCTTTAAGACCAGTATTTATGAAAGTAATTGAATATTCAAAAGCTATGGGTCTAGATATGATACAAGGGGACCACGAGGATGCGCCTGGTCAATTAGAACTCAATTGGACATACGATAACGTTTTAAGAAATGCTGACAGGTTATCTACCTACAGGCAAATATGTGCGCAAGTTGCAAGAGAGCATGGTTTAATAGCTTGCTTTATGACAAAACCATTTATGGGAGTTTCAGCAAGTGGGTGTCACACAAATATGTCTCTTTGGAAAGGTGGAAAAATAAAAGTTAATAAACTTGGGAATAAAAAATTACCAGGTGTCGAAGAAGTTTTCAGCTACGTTGAAGGTGGAACAAATACTTTTATGCCAGATACTAAAGATATGCAACTACCAGGAAAAATAGGTTTGCAGTCAATTGCTGGAATAATGAAACATTTACCTGCTTTAACTGCTTTGGGATCATCGACAGTAAATTCCTACAGAAGACTTTGGGACCAAGGATTTTGGGCACCTGTTTATGCTGATTGGGGTTACCAAAATAGAACCTGTGGTTTAAGAGTTTCTGCACCTGGAAGATTTGAATATAGGTCTGTGGACTCAATGCATAATCCTTACTTACTAGGAGCAGCATTATTAAAAGCATGTGATGAAGGTATATCAAAAAAAATGAAACCAGCTGCACCAGAATCTAGAAATATTTACGAAGCCCAAAAAGCTGGTAAAGATGTTAAGAAACTTCCTTTAAGCTTGGGAGAGGCTCTAGATAGATTGGCTGAGGATGAAGTAATTAAATCTGCAATGCCAGACGAAATGTACAAAGTTTTCCATTGGTATAAGAATGATGAATGGGAAAGATTTTTAGGTGCAACAACTCAATGGGATCTGGATACATATCTTGATTGTCTTCCATAGGTCGTAAAATAAAAGAAGGGTAAAAATATGTGTGGTATTGCTGGTTTAATTCATAGAGGTAAATCTTCAAATGTTGGAAGCGAACTTCAGGGTATGCTTCAAGCATTAAAGCACAGAGGAGAAGATTCAACAGGTTATGCTTTATACGGAGATACGGATGGTAAAAATTTTATCATGCGTTTTAAAGTTGGAGAAAATGTTGGAGAAGGAAGTTCTTCAGTTATGGAGGATGTTTCAGTTTATGATGAAAGAAAAAAAATTGTTGACCAAACCCTAGTTGAAATGGGTGCAAAAATTCTTAAAGAAGAGAGAACGCTTCCATACTCACTAAGATACGAACTTGAATATAACGCAAAGGATCTATTGGAGTTTTCACAAAAAGTTGAGAGCATTCCTGGGGTAGAGATTTTATCAATGGGAAAATCTTTAGAAGTAATCAAAGACTTAGGAAATGCAAAAATGGTCTGCGACAGATACAGTTTAGATAAACTTGTTGGAACACATGCTATTGGTCATGCTAGAATGGCTACAGAGTCTGGTGTAGATATTAAATCAGCCCACCCTTTCTGGGGTTATCCTTTTAGTGATGTGTCGGTTGTTCATAACGGACAGCTTACAAATTATTGGAACAACAGACGAGTTCTAGAGAACAAAGGAATGAGATTTATGTCGGAATGTGATTCAGAATTAATTGCAGTTTATATAGCCCAAAAAATGAGAGAAGGAGCAAGTCTTGAAGAGGGAATGAAAGACTCTCTTATTGGTCTTGATGGTGTATTCACTTACTTTGTAGCAACTAAGGATTCTCTGGGTATGGCAAAAGATACAATGGCAGCAAAACCATTGGTGCTTTATGAGTCTGATGATTTAGTTGCAATGGGATCTGAGGAGATAGCGATAAGATCAGTCTTACCGCACGAAATTGATACTTATGATCCTTTTGATGGAGAGGTAAAAGTATGGCAAATATAAAAACTAGCGAGAAAAAGTCCAAAGCTCAATCAATGGGAATGCATACTGAGGTTCTTACAGGAAGAACTCAGCAAAAGTTTTTTAATCCTGATGAAGCTGAAAACTTTTATTATTTTGGAACTTACGATGTTGATTTTAATAAAAGGACAGATTTAGATGTTTTGAACATGTCAGCACCTGAAGCCAATAAGGAAATAGATAAACTAATGAGCGAAGGATATGGAACAATAGTAATTAAAAATCCACAAGGAAAACACAGTTTAGGTGTTGGTATTTTAAATAAACTTAACTTAATTTTTGAAGGAAGCTTAGGATATTTTGGAATGGGATCATGCGATGGTCCAATCGTTAGAATTAATGGAAGAGTTGGCTGGTCATGTGCGGAAAATTTGATGGCTGGAAAAGTTGTTATTGAAAAAAATGCTGGTTCTTGTTTTGGAGCAGCTATAAGAGGTGGAGATTTAATCTGTAAAGGTAGTGTCGGTGCAAGAACAGGTATTGATATGAAAGGTGGAACAATTATAATTGGTGGTGATGCTGGTGCATTCACTGGTTTTATGATGCAAAGAGGTAGAATAATTATTCTTGGAGATGTTGGAATAAATTTAGGTGACTCAATGTACGATGGGACAATTTTCGTAGGTGGAGAAATTGGATCTTATGGTAGTGATGCTGTAGATGCAGAATTAACATCTAGCGACCAAGATTGGTTAAGAAGAAAACTTAAGGTTGCAGAAATAGGTGAAAATTTTGATTTGAGTAAAATGAAAAAAATTGTAGCTGGTAAAAAACTTTGGAATTATGACAATTTAGAACCTACAGAAAAGAAGGGAGCAATTTAATGCCTAAGAAAAAAAATAAAAAAGTAAAAAAAAATAAAAAAGGTGTTGGTGGAAAAGCTGATGTTCACACACACGAAGAAGGAAAAAGAAATAAAAGTTTATTAGGGCATAATGCTATTTTTACTCCTGAAGTAATCGATGACATACATATCAAAGCTCAGTTAGGAAGATATAGAATGCGTGGAATGGCATTGATGAAAAAAATTCCAACCTTTGATGATTTAGTTTTCTTACCAGGAACATTAACAAGATTTGTAATTGAAGGTTATAGAGAAAAATGTGAGACAAAAACAGTAATTGGTCCTAGATGTGAAAACCCTATTGAATTAGATATTCCAGTTTATATTACTGGGATGAGTTTTGGTGCACTTTCATATGAAGCAAAAACTGCTTTGGCAAGAGGAGCAACTATGGCTGGTAGCGCTACTTGTTCAGGTGAAGGTGGAATGATACCAGATGAAAGAAGGTATTCTGAAAAATGGTACTATCAATGTATTCAATCAAGATACGGTTTTAATCCTCATCATGCACAATTAGCGGATGGAATAGAAGTTTTTATCGGACAAGGTCAAAAAGTTGGAATGGGTGGTCACCTAATGGGACAAAAAGTAACTGACCAAGTTGCTGAAATGAGATCATTACCTTCAGGTATTGACCAAAGATCGCCTGCTAGACATCCTGACTGGTTAGGTCCCGATGATTTAGCTTTAAAGGTCGAAGAGCTTAGACAATTAACAAAAAATAAAGTTCCAATTCAATTAAAATTAGGAGCCTCAAAAGTATACGATGATGTGCGTATGGCTGCAAAATGCGATCCTGATTCAATATATTTAGATGGAATGGAAGGATCTACTGGAGCTGGTCCACATATTGCTGCTGCAAACACTGGTATACCTGGTATTGCTGCTATTAGAGAAGCAAGAAGAGCAATAGATGATGTTGGTAAAACTGGAAAAGTTACTCTAATTTATGCTGGAGGTGTAAGAGATGGTGCTGACATGGCTAAAGCTTTAGCTTTAGGAGCTGATGCAATTGCTATTGGCACAGGATCAATGATTGCACTAAACTGTAACAAAGATATTCCTGAAGCTGATTTTGAAAAAGAAATGGGTGTAAAAGCTGGAGAATGTTACCACTGTCACACGGGTCGTTGTCCCGTGGGAGTAGCTACTCAAGATCCAAAATTAAGAGCAAGGTTAAACCCTGATGATGCGGCTTTAAGAGTTTACAACTATTTACATTCAATGACTCTAGAAGCTCAATTATTAGCAAGAGCTTGTGGTAAAACGAATATACATTCTTTAGAGCCAGAAGATCTAGCTGCATTAACATCAGAGGCATCTGCTCTGGCAAAAGTGCCTTTAGCCGGTACTAATTATACTGTTGGAGTTGATAACTATCACAAAATTTAAGGATACTTATGGTTAAGAAAAAAGGCAAAAAAAATTCTAAAATAAAAAATGTCAAAGGCCAATTAGGTAAAAAAAAAGAAACTGCAAGAGAAAAAATGATTGGCCAATCTATTGGTTATCGATATGATGTAAATCTTCTACCTGATTATACAAAGATCACACCATTTTTAAAAAAATATATAGAAGCAATGGGATGGGACGATTTAAATTGGTTAGAAGATGTTCACATGGGTTACGAAGAAGATAGACCAGCAGTGTTTTGTAGAAACGCAAACGGATGGGTTACTATTCCTAACTCAATTAAACTACCGAACAATCAACAAGATAGAGACATGATAGCGAGAGAGCTTTTAGTTAAATTTCAAATGTCTCCTAAACATCCACTTGTTGATTTGAAAAAAGCCTATTTAAAATTTTAATATCACAATCAAGAGTTGATTTTTTTTTTTAACCTATTGTCCACAGTAGGTTTTTAAGCATTCTTTTATTTGTCATGCCTTTAAAAATTTCATAAGGTTTATTAAACAAATATGGGGGTAAAAAATGACTGATCAGTTAGGTGCTCTTACTACTATATTTACAGAATTTTACTACTGGGTAACAGTAGTGCTGATGTTTCTAATTCACGTCGGTTTCTGTATGTATGAAGTTGGAGCTTCGAGATACAAACACCACCAGCATACCTTGATGAAAAACACAATGCTTATACCTTTGGTAACAGTAACTTGGTTTTTATTTGGTTGGTGGATTTATTGGGCTTTTCCAACAGGACCAGGAATAGCTCCATCAATTATGACAGAAAGTACCGGGCTAGTTTTAGGTGGAGGATTTGGGGGGAATGATCTAGCCAATCCAACTAATGCTCTTATGGCAGTTAATCTAAACGATCATATAATGGGTGTTTTCTGGGCAGCGTTCTTACTATTTTCATGGACAGCTGCTTCTATTGTTTCAGGGGCTATCATTGAAAGAATAACAACTTTTGCATTTGGAGTTTTAGCAATTGCGATTGGATCTGTTTTCTGGTCGATAGATGCTTCATGGGGATGGCACTTTGATGGATGGATGCTTAAAATTTTGGGATATCATGATGCCTATGCTTCAGGTGTTATTCACGCAATTGCAGGTGGATTTGCACTAGGTGTTCTTATGGTTTTAGGACCAAGAATTGGAAAATTCTCATCAAGTGGTGAACCAAGAAACATAGGACCACGAAATCCTTGGCTAGTTACTATTGGATTATTTTTAATTTACACAGGTTTCTGGGGATTTTATGCAGCTTGTAACGTGCCAATATATGACCTTGGACCTGAGTATGGGATGGAAGGAGTAACATTCTGGACAGCAACTAACATTTATTTAACACCTACTACATTAAGTGGAATCACTATGAATTTCTTGATGTCGTTATCAGGTGGATTATTGGCTGGATATGTTATTGCAAAAGGAGATCCTTTCTGGACTTACTCAAGTGGACTTGCAGGTATAATATGTGCATCAGCTGGAAATGACTTATATCATCCAATTCAAGCTTTAATTATTGGTATGATTGGTGTTGTGATTTCCTACAAACTTCACTATTGGGTTGAGCGAAAGTTCAAAATCGATGACGCGGTTGGAGCAGTAGCTGTACATGGTTATGCTGGTTTCATTGGACTTGTAATCTGTGGATTTGTTTTGAATGGTTATCCTTCATCTGGATATAGCGTTGGAGCTATGTTTGATGGAACAACTTACGCAACAATTAATCCATTAGGTCAATTTATAGGAGCAATAATAATGTTCGTAGTTCTTGGGCTTATACCAGGATATATAATAGCTAGAGTTCTAAACGGAATGGGTAAACTAAGAATACCAAGAGAAGTTGAGATAGCTGGACTAGACTACGAAATGATGGAGGCTGCTAAAGATGATGAAAAAGCACTTTCATCAGCAACCAGGTAAAGGAGAAAAATATGGCTACAGTATCAAACTGGATAGATCATCTAAATAAACCTGCAGAAGAGGTTGCTGGGTCGGTTTATCCTGGAGCGGGATCTAGTGAATTTATACTAGTCATCTTGTTAATTGCTGTATGGATTGGGTGGAGTGTCATTACAGATAAATCTGAGAGAGAAGAACTTGATAGATTGTCTAGAAAAAGACACGGCGCTAATGACCATAAAAGCAATATTACCGATTGGTAATTAAAAATAAAATTTGGGCGCTACTTAAGTGTAGCGCCCTTTTTTTTAATCAAATTTTAGAATGAGTGAAAATAACAAAGAAGAGTTAAGGCCAAGCAAGATGAGGGGAGTAGCTTTCCCAAAAGCTAAATATGGAGTTATTGTGGCTATAATCATCATTGTGATAGTTAATCTTATCTACTATAAAGATTTTTTTATTTCTTTAATTAAATAAACTTAAAAAAAACATGTGTGGAATCGTTGGCGTTTACCTTAAAACAAAAAAGTTCGAAAAAGATCTAGGAAAAATATTGTCAGGAATGCTAAATAATATGGAGTCTCGTGGCCCAGATAGTGCTGGATTTGCGATTTATAAGACTGAAAACGAAAAAAACTATAAATATTCAATATGCTTAAATAAATTAAACTTTGATGATTTTAGAAAAGAAATAATTAAAAAAGTAAAAAAACCTACAATAAATCAATATTCTGATCATGTTATCCTGACAACTTCTGATGAACCAAAAAAAGTAATTAAAATAATTAATTCAGAATTTACAAATATATCTCTAGTTGGATATGGCAGATCAATAGAAATTTTTAAACAGGTGGGTAATCCAAAAGATGTTGTTAAAAAATTTAAATTAGAAACTTTTAGTGGTTCACATGGCATTGGTCATACTAGAATGGCAACAGAGAGTGCAATTACAACTGATGGTTCTCACCCATATTCAACAGGAGAAGATGAATGTCT
This sequence comes from uncultured Pelagibacteraceae bacterium, assembly GCA_902526115.1. Taxonomy (GTDB): domain Bacteria; phylum Pseudomonadota; class Alphaproteobacteria; order Pelagibacterales; family Pelagibacteraceae; genus Pelagibacter. The sequence continues at coordinate 39,589 of CABZJV010000005.1, read as the reverse complement.
TGTTCATAATGGATCATTGTCAAATCATAATAATTTAAGAAGAGAACTTAAAAAACAGGGTAATATTTTTAATTCAGAAAATGACACAGAAGTTGCTGCAGGTTATGTCTCTAATAGTTTATCAAAGAATAAATCTTTAAAGGATACACTTATATCTGGACTAAAAGATCTAGATGGCTTTTATACTTTTATAACAGGAACAAGAAAAGGTTTTGCAATTGTAAGAGATGAAATAGCATGTAAACCAGCTGTTATCGCCGAAACAGATGATTACGTATCGATAGCATCTGAATTTCAAGCTATGGCTCATTTACCAAGTGTAAATAGTGCTAAAATTTTTGAGCCTGAACCGGGTATAGTTTATTCTTGGGGAAATTAATGGAATTGGATTTAAAAAAATTAAAGTTAAGATCAATAAATGAAACACTTCAAAACTTAGATAGAAAGAAAAATGAAAGAGATTTTAAAATAATTAACCCAGAAGGAAGTCACGCTCTTTGCGCAGGTCTTACAGAGGATATGAATATAAATATTAAAGGTCACGTAGGGTATTATTGTGGTGGAATGAATCAAAAAGCTCACATTACGATTGAAGGAAATGCTGGAACTGGGGTTGCTGAAAATATGATGTCAGGAAAAATTCATGTAAAAGGTAATGCATCCCAATCAGCTGGAGCAACTGCTCACGGTGGTCTATTAATTATAGATGGCGATGCGAGTTCAAGGTGTGGAATTTCGATGAAAGGGGTTGATATAATTGTTAAAGGTTCTGTGGGCCATATGTCAGGTTTCATGTCACAATCAGGAAACCTTATAGTATGTGGAGATGCTGGTGAAGCGTTGGGTGATAGTTTATATGAAACAAATATATACATTAAAGGAAAAGTTAAATCCCTTGGTACTGATTGTGTGGAAAAAAAGATGGATAATAACCACATTAAAAAACTAAGAAAATATTTGAAAGAAGCTAATATAAAAAATCTTAAACCTCAAAGCTTTAAACGATATGGTTCAGCTAGAAAATTATATAACTTTAAGATTGATAACTTATCTAGTTACTAAATATGAAAAAAAATAATAGAACACAACCTCGACAATCTTGGACTTTTGATGAATATACAAACTCAGAAATTAGGAGAGCTGCAGAAACTGGCATATATGATATTAGAGGAGGAGGATCAAAAAGAAGGCTTCCACATTTTGATGATTTATTATTTTTAGGTGCGTCTATGTCTAGATATCCATTGGAAGGTTATCGGGAAAAGTGTACTACCAATGTAACATTGGGAACTAAGTATGCAAAAAAACCTTTAGAACTTGATATACCAATAACGATTGCTGGTATGAGCTTTGGCGCTTTATCAGGTCCTGCAAAAGAAGCTTTGGGTAGATGGGCAAGTGCTGCTGGCACATCAACTACTACTGGAGATGGTGGAATGACCCCAGAAGAAAGAGGTCAATCAAAACATTTGGTTTACCAGTTATTACCCTCAAGATACGGCATGAATCCTGACGATTTAAGAAAAGCAGACGCTATAGAAGTTGTTATAGGTCAAGGAGCAAAACCTGGAGGTGGTGGAATGCTTTTAGGTCAGAAAATAAATGATCGTGTGGCAAAAATGAGAACTTTACCTAAAGGTGTCGATCAAAGATCTGCATGTAGGCATCCTGATTGGACAGGTCCTGATGATTTAAAAATAAAAATTTTAGAATTAAGGGAAATAACTAAATGGAAAGTTCCAATCTTCATAAAAATTGCTGGGGCAAGACCATATTATGATACTGCTTTAGCTGTAAAAGCAGGAGCTGATGTTGTTGTACTCGATGGAATGCAAGGTGGAACTGCTGCAACACAAGAAGTGTTTATTGAAAATGTTGGACAACCAACCCTAGCATGTATCAGACCAGCGGTAGATGCATTACAAGATTTAGACTCACATAGAGAGGTGCAGCTTGTAATATCTGGAGGTATTAGAAATGGTGCAGATGTTGCAAAAGCACTTGCACTTGGCGCTGATGCTGTTTCAATTGGAAGTGCTGCAATGATAGCAATTGGAGATAACGATCCAAAGTGGGAAAAAGAATATAATAAACTTGGTACAACATCTGGAGCATATGATGATTGGCATGAAGGGAACGACCCTGCAGGTATTTCAACTCAAAATCCAAAATTAATGAAAAGATTAAATCCTATTAAAGCAGGAAAAAAACTTACAAACTATTTAAAGGTTATGACTCTAGAGGCACAGACATTAGCTAGAGCGTGTGGAAAAAATAGTTTACATAATCTAGAACCAGAAGACTTATGTGCTCTAACTGTGGAAGCAGCTGCAATGGCAAGAGTTCCTTTGGCTGGAAGTAATTGGATACCAGGAAATAAAGAAAAAAAATGATTGCTAGTGATCTCTTATACTCATACTATTAGATATGCCTAAAAATTTATTTCAAATAGCAAAATCAAAAAAAATAAAATATTTTCTAATAAGTTTTGTAGATTTATTTGGTGTTCTAAGATCGAAACTAGTACCTGCTCAAGCGATAAAAGAAATGCAAAAAAATGGAGCTGGTTTTGCTGGTTTTGCCGCATGGCTTGACATGTCTCCCTCTGACAGTGATATGTTTGGTATTCCTGATCCAGACAGTTTAATACAGTTACCTTGGAATAAAGAGGTGGGTTGGCTTGCCTCTGATCTGTGGATGAATGGTAAGCCTGTTGAAGCATCTCCAAGAGTAATGTTAAAAAATCAAATTAATAAATTGAAACAACATAATTTAAACATGAAATCTGGTGTGGAGTGTGAATACTTTTTAACATCACCTGATGGAAGCTCTATTGCAGATCCAAGAGATACCCAATCTAAACCTTGTTATGATCAATCAGCATTAATGAGGAGATACGATTTAATAAAAGAAATTTGTGATTGTATGATCGACATGGGATGGGGCCCTTATCAAAATGATCATGAGGATGCTAACGGTCAATTTGAAATGAACTGGGATTACTCTGACTGCTTGAAAACAGCCGATAGACAGACTTTTTTTAAGTATATGGTGAAAACATTGGCTGAAAAACATGGGCTAAGAGCTACATTTATGCCAAAACCATTTGAAAATTTAACAGGAAATGGATGTCATGCCCATATATCTGTTTGGGAAGGTAATAAAAATAAATTTTTAGACAAATCAGATAAACTAGGTTTAAGTAAAATAGCTTATAATTTTTTAGGTGGAGTTATGAAAAACGCATCGTCATTATCAGCTTTTTTTAATCCAACAATTAATAGTTATAGAAGAATAAATGCACCTCCAACAAAATCTGGCGCAACATGGTCTCCAAGCAGTATTTCTTACACAGGGAATAATAGAACACATATGATTAGAATACCCGATCCAGGAAGGTTTGAGTTAAGGTTAATGGATGGATCAGTCAATCCGTATTTACTTCAAGCAGGAGTGTTAGCTGCTGGTATAGAAGGTTTAAATAAAAAAATGAACCCAGGAAAACCTCTTCATTGCAATATGTATGAAGACTCAGATAAATATCCCAATCTTTCAAAATTACCAAATGAACTTGGGGAATCTCTTAATAAAATTACTGACAACAAGGTTATAAATAAAGCTTTCGGAAAAAATGTTATCGATAGTTATGTTAAATTAAAGAAAATTGAATTAAAAGAATTTAATAGTAAAGAAAAATTTGATAAGTCAAAACCTATAACTAAATGGGAAAGACAGAACACTTTAGATTGTTAAAGTGACAAGTTCTAAAAGTATTAGACATTGGAAGTTTACAAAATTTTTATCCAATAAAGATTATATTTTTAACAGAAGTTATGTTCTAAAATTTGTCTCATCGAAATCACTTGGTAACGCTTATAAATCAGTTTCCGGTTGGAAAAATTATAAAGTTACCCCTTTACTATCACTCAATAAGTTAAAAAAAAATTTAAAACTTAAAAATGTTTTTTATAAAGATGAGTCAAAGAGATTTCATTTAAAATCTTTTAAAGCTTTAGGTGGGGCTTATGCTGTTGAGAAAATTTCTAAAGGAAAAAAAAATATAATTATATCTTCAGCTACTGCAGGCAACCATGGTAGATCAGTTGCATGGGGTGCTAAAAGATTAGGTTTAAAGTGTAAAATATTTGTTAGTCAATATGTTAGTGAAACAAGAGTTAATGAAATTAAGAAATTTGGTGCTGAAGTGATAAGAGTTAAAGGAGACTACGAGAGCTCACTCAATGAGTGTAAAAAATTATCAAAGAAAAACAGTTGGAAAATTGTCCAAGATGTTTCAACAAAAAATTATAAACTAGTTCCACAGCTTACAATGGCAGGATATTCCTTAATGATTAAAGAGATATCAAAACAAACTAATCAATATATAACTCATATTTTTTTACAAGCTGGTGTAGGAGGCATGGCTGCTGGTGTAGTCGCTGGTGTTGCGAAATATTTTAAAAGAATTCCAAAAATTATAATTGTTGAACCCGATAGAGCAGATTGTGTACTTCAAAGTATTAAGAGCCGTAAACTAAAAAAAATTAAAATTAAAAAAGAAAGTATCATGGGCGGAATGTCGTGTAATGAAATGTCTTATATTCCTTGGCAAATTTTAAAAAAAGCAAGCAATTATTGTGTATCGGTAAGTGATAAAAATGTTGCTAAAACAGTGGCTCTATTAAAAGACAAAAAGTTAAGTAAAAATTCAATTATTGGAGGAGAGTGTTCTACACCAGGCATTATAAGTCTAGTAAGTGTTTGTAATAACTCCAAAACCAGGAAACTGATTGAATTAAGTGAAAAATCAAATGTTCTAATAATTGGCTGCGAAGGTAATGCAGATGTAAAGCTTTACAAACAACTGCTATCTAAAGGCAGAAAATAAAACTTCTATGACAAAAAACGCAATATTCTGGTTAAGGGAAGATTTTAGAATTGAAAGAAATCCCGCACTTTCTTACGCCAGTCAAAATCATGAAAGTGTCATTGCTCTATTCATTTATAATAAAGTAGATTTTGATAAAAAACGTGAAGCACAAAAATGGTGGCTTTATAAATCTTTAGAAGTTTTTAAGTTGGAATTATCTAAATATAAAATTAATCTCCAAATATTAGAAGGAGATGAGCTGGATGTACTTTCAAAAATAAAAAAAAAGGATAATTTTTCAATTTATTGGAATAAAATATATGAGCCAGATGTAATTGCCAAAGGTAAACAAATAAGAGATACTTTTTTAAAAAACGATATAGAGTTTAAATATTTTAAGGGGAATATTTTAAATGAATTCCAAGAAGTAACCAAAAATGATGGAACACCTTTTAAAGTATTTACTCCATTCTGGAGAAACGCTGAACAAAAATATTTAAGCTTACCACCAAGTAAAAATTATATTGTTAAAAAGAAATCAAAGTCAATCTTATTTTTCAAGAATAGTATTGAACCAAAAAATATTTTACCTAAAAGTAATTGGTATAAAAAATTTGAAGAATACTGGAAAGTTTCTGAAAATGAATCTAAAAAAGTTCTAAATGATTTAATCGATAAGAGAATAAAAGATTATGGAACAGCTAGAGACTATCCATCAATCGAAGGTACGTCAAAATTATCTCCATACATTAAACATGGTCAAATTCATGTAAGTACTATCTGGCAAAAATGTAATGAAATTAAATCTAAAGGAACAGGATACAGGAAATATATCAATGAACTGGGTTGGCGTGAGTTTGCACATAGTCTAATTAATTATTTTCCAGAATTTTTAAAAGGAAATTATCGAAAAGAATTTGATAGATTTCCTTGGATAAAAAATGAAAAGTTCTTAAAAGCATGGAAATCAGGAATGACGGGCTATCCTATTGTTGATGCTGGGATGAGAGAATTATACGAAACAGGATGGATGCATAACAGAATTAGAATGGTAGTTGGTTCCTTTCTTGTTAAACATTTAAGAATAAATTGGACAGAGGGTGAAAAGCATTTTAGAAATTGTTTATTAGATTTTAATAAAGCAAATAATGTAGCGCAATGGCAATGGGTTGCTGGTTGTGGAGCTGATGCTGCCCCATACTTTCGAATATTTAATCCGATTTTACAGGGAGAAAAATTTGATAAAGAAGGACTGTATGTGAAGAAATGGGTACCTGAATTAAATAAAGTGCCTAATAAATTTATTCATAAACCTTGGGAAATGGAGATTAAATACCAAGAAGCAATTAAAACTATAATTGGTAAAGATTATCCTAAACCTATAGTGATACACGAAAAAGCAAGAGCTGCTGCTCTAGAAGCTTTTCAGTCACTTAAGAAATAAAAGTTCTATTCACCAATAAAATGGTGAATAATTGTTCTATTTTGTTGCTCTAAACGATGTTCAAATAAATATAAGCCCTGCCAAGTTCCAAGCAATAATTCACTATCTTTAATACTAAGAGAGATTTGATTGTTAGTTAATGCAGATTTTATATGTGCAGGCATATCATCTTTACCCTCGGTGGTGTGTATATACAATTTATTGTCCATAGGCACTAATTTATCAAAATAATTTATTAAATCTGTTTGAACATCTGGATCAGCATTTTCTTGAACAATTAAAGATGCACTAGTGTGTTGAATGCTTAAATTAAGCATCCCATTTTTAAATTTATTATTGTTAATCCACTGAATTGTCTTATCAGTGAATTCATACAATTTTTGACCAGTAGTACTTATTTTAAGATTAAAGAACTCTTGCTTCATAAATTCTTTTCTATAGATGTCAACTCATATAATCGACTGATAGTTCGTTTAAATGGGTTTACTAATAATCTTGATGAAGTGAATTGATCTATATTTTGATCAGCAGTTACTGCTATAGGAATATTTTTGTCATATATAACATCTATTAAAGTTATAAAACGTTGTTGTTGATTTGAATTAATATCATTAAATTGTGGGATACTATCAAGAGTAATAAATTTGCAATTTTTAATTATTTCTAAATAATCTTCTGCGCCAAGATTTTGATTACATAAATCATCAAAACTAAATCTAGCTACTCCTTCATAAAAATTTTCTATTTTAAAATCTCTCCCCTTTACGTTAATTGTTTTAGATAAATGATTTTTATTTTTTGTGATAGTTCTGAAAAATTTGTTTATTCTAAAATTGGTCTCTTGATTTAGTGGATAAAAATATCTCTGTTTTTGGTTATCATTCGATTTTCTGTAGTCATCCTCTATTTTAAGTTCAACTTCAGCAGATTGTTCCTCCATAATTTTTATAAAAGGTTTAAACTGATCTCTTTGAAGACCATCTTTATAAAGTTCAGATATTTTTGAATTCGAAGTAAAAATTATTTTAATGTCTTCTTTAAATATTTGCTCAAATAATTTTCCAAGAATCATTGCATCAACAATATTAGTTACTTGAAACTCATCAAAGTAAATCAATTTAGTTTGTGATTTTAAATTTTTTACAAATTCATTAATTACATTTTCCTCATTTTTTCCTTTTCTTTCATGTACAAAATTATGAAAGCTAAGCATAAATTCATTAAAGTGTTGTCTTAATTTTTTTTGCTCTACTATATCAAAAAAAAAATTTAGGATCATAGTTTTTCCAACACCAACACCACCGTGTAAATAAAAAGCTGTTTTTGAATTATTTTTTAAGAAAAATTTATTTAAAATTGATTTATTAAAGTTTAATTTATAAAAACTTTCAAGTTCATCGACAATTACTAATTGATAAGAATTTATTTCTAAATTGTTTTTTTTACAAAAATTTTGAAAAAGATTTTTAAAATTCATTTCTTTGTTTTAAAATCAATACCATATTCTGATCTTGGTCCTTTGCGTAATCCAAATGGTCCAGATATAAATATAGTTAAAGGTCTTGTGCCTGGCTTAAGATCTACTCTGTGAAGGTTATTTGCTGATCTAAAACCAATGTAGCCAGGAGCTCTCCAAAATTTACCTGTACTCAATGTTTCCCAATATCCACCACGTAAAACTATTGTTATGTAAGGGAATGTATGATTATGGACCCCTTCTCCATGATCATCTGCTAACATTTCATGAATTAAGATGTTAAATGGAAACCATCTAGGACGGTGCCTCATTAAGATATAGTATCTGTTCATCCAAGGTTTTGCTTCGTGAAATTTGGGGTGGGATGGCCCTCTATCTAGTACAACTTTTTTTCTTCCTAACTTATCTAAGATTTTTAAAAACATATTTAATTATACTGAACAATAGATCCATTTCTTATCAGAAATAAACTATTATTAAATATAAATGGTTTCGAAACAAAGTTTGAGGAAACTTTATCAATATTAATAATATCACCACTTTCTAAATCGCCTACAATCATTTTTCCATCCGTGTTTGTTAAATAAAGATTTTTATTTCCTATTGCAAATCCAACTGGATAAATTTCTTTTCTTTTTTTCTTTTTATAATCAATAAAAAAATCTGTTATTCTAATAATGTTTCCTTGATCTTTATCTACGACATTCATAAAACCTTTATTAGATATCGAGATAATTAAATTCCCAATTATTATTGGTGTAACGTTAGAATTAATTTTGTTTTTCCAATTAAGATTTCCTGTTTTGGCATCAATTGAGTAAAACTCATTTTTGTTATTTGAAATATAAATAGAATTACCGTCGGTTATAAGTTTTGATGTTTTAAAATTGTAAGTTTCGTTGATAATGCTACTACTTTGCGTTGGTAGTTGCCAAGCAATCATACCGTTTTCATAATTCACAGCCGTAATATCTCCAATTGAATTATTAAAGATAATCATATCATCTACAATTAATAGAGAAAATTTTGAATTTGATACTGTAAAAGAGTCTTCAGTTTGTAAATTCCAGCACTCAGATCCATCCTCTATAAAATAACATCTTAATGTATTCTTATAATCTACCACAAAGAATTTATTTTTAAATTTTTTTATTTCCGAGTTAAATGGATAAACATTATTTTTAGACCAATTAAGATCTCCTGTTTCTAAACTTACAGAATAATATTTCGCTATACTATCACTAACCAAAATATTATTTTTATGTAAAATAAAATTTAATTTTGGATATAATTTTTTTTCTGATTTTGAATAATGATTTTTTTTCCATAAAACTTTTTGATTTTCATCATATCTAATTATTGAACCTTTTTTGTCAAAAAAAATAAGTCCATTTGGTAAAAAAATTGGCTTAAAATTTAACTGATTGATTTCTTCTAATTTTGAAAATTTAAAAGTTGCAATTTTATTCAACTCACCTGCAAAAGATTGTGATCCTGGATTATTAAAATTTTGAATTATTTTTTTTGTTGTTTTGATTTTTGAGAGATCTAATTTCAGATCTTGATTGAATTCAATTTCAATTAACTCATCCTTTTCAAATACTTTATTTATATTTGGTTTTGTAGATAGATCGTTGTCATTCTCTGTCCATATTCTGGAATTTTCGTTTAATGAACAATTATTTGTGAAAATTAACGTAATTAATAAAAGAATTAATCTAATCACTCAAATCTCTATTCAGTCTTTTTTGTGCCTCTAACTTTATATCTGAATTTGAATTTTCTAAACTGATTATTTGATTGAAAAATTCTCTAGCTTTCTGATTTTGATCTTTTGAGTAAAAATACTCTGCCATCAAATATAAAGCATGTGATTTCCATACACTTTTTGAATTAAAAAGTGGATTTAACATATTTAATAAATCACCCTCAGTGGATTTATCTGCATTAAATAATGCTTTTTTGTAAATAACTAAATTTTTTATTTCGTTATTCAATGAAGTTTGATTAATTAAAACATCAAAATATTCATTTATCTGTTTTTCATCTTCAATGAGCTTGTTGTCAATTAAGAAATATAAAGATAATGGAGAATATGTTGGGTCCTTTTCTTCTATTATTTGTGTTAATTCGTTGACTGTCTGTTGTTTATTATTTTTTTCATATTCAATCGTAATTAAGTTAAAGTTATCAGATATTTGTTTTTTTTTATTTAATTTATAGCTATCAAAACCATAAGCGCTAATTATTATTAATAGTAATATAATAACTCCAAAAATTATTTTGTTTTTATTATTAACAAAAAAATTTTTAATTTTTTCATTTCTAGTATTAGTATTTATAATTGATACTTCTTCGTCCATATTAAATCATATTCCTTAAAACATACTGAAGTATTCCACCGTTTTTATAATATTCCAGTTCATTTTTAGTATCTATTCTACATAAAGTTTTAACTTTTTTCATTTCACCTGATGCATATTTGATCTCTACTGTCACCTCATCTGATGGATTAATTCCTTTTTCAATGTCAATAATACTAATAAGTTCTGAACCTAATAATTTTAAATTTTTTCTATTGATTTCATTTATAAATTGTAGTGGTAAAATACCCATACCAATTAGATTAGATCTGTGAATTCTCTCAAAACTTTCTGCAATAACTGCCTTAATTCCTAACAACTTTGTTCCTTTAGCAGCCCAATCTCTTGAAGAACCAGTGCCATATTCTTTGCCACCAATTACAACTAAATCAGTACCTCTTTTTTTATATTCCACTACTGCATCATAAACTGATAAAACTTTTTCTTCAGGATATAATTTTGTATATCCACCTTCAGTTCCTGGGGCCATTTCATTTCTTATTCTAATATTAGCAAAAGTTCCTCTCATCATTACTTCGTGGTTCCCTCTCCTTGATCCGTATGAATTATAATCTTTAGGTAAGATTTGATGCTCCATGAAGTACTCGCCTGTTGGACTATCTTTTTGAATACTTCCTGCTGGAGAAATGTGATCTGTTGTAACCATATCTCCTAATATAAGCAAAGGTCGTGCATCTTTTATTTCTTTAAACCCTTCTGGCTCATCTGGTAAAGAGTCAAAAAATGGTGGTTTTTTTACATACGTAGAACCTTTATCCCAATTGTAAATACTGCTCCGATCAGTTTTAATTTTTTGCCATTGACTTGGCCCTTCCGAAACATTTGAATATCTATTGATAAACATCTCTGCATTTAAAGATTGTTTTAAAGTGTTTTCAATTTCATCATTTGAAGGCCATATGTCTTTTAAATAAATGTCATTTCCATCTTTATCTTTTCCTAAAGGATCTTTGTATAAATCAAATTCCATGTGACCTGCTAATGCGTAAGCAACCACCAAAGGAGGTGATGCTAAATAATTTGCTTTAATATGTGGAGAAATTCTTCCCTCAAAATTTCTATTTCCAGATAAAACTGATACTGCATAAATATTCTCTTTTTCGATAGCCTCAACAATATTATTAGCTAAAGGTCCTGAATTTCCAATACAGGTAGTACATCCATAACCAACTAAATTAAAACCTAATTTATCTAAATACTTATTTAGACCTGCCTTCTCCAAATAATCTGTAACTACTTGTGATCCTGGTGCTAAGGAAGTTTTGACCCAAGGCTTAACTTCTAACCCAAACTCAACTGCTTTTTTTGCTAATAATCCTGCACCAATTAAAACATTTGGGTTAGAGGTATTTGTGCAAGATGTTATTGCTGCAATAAGTATAGAACCATCTTTTATTTCAAATTCAGATTTAGATACTTTTGCAATTGATTTTTCTTTTTTATTAGTTGCTTCTTCTAAGACCTTTTTAAAAGAGTTTGGTGCATCTGTTAACAAAACTTTATCTTGCGGTCTCTTAGGACCTGAAATGGTGGGTACAATTGTAGACATATCTAGTGTAATTGTGTCTGTAAACTCTATATTAGTACTTGCCCATAAGCCTTGCTCTTTTGCATAATTTTCCACTATTTCAACAGTGTGTTGATCTCTTCCTGAAAATTTTAAATATTTTAGAGTTTCATTATCTATAGGAAAAAAACCACACGTGGCACCATATTCAGGAGCCATGTTTGCTATAGTTGCTCTGTCTGCAAGAGTTAAATTTTTTAATCCCTCTCCATAAAATTCCACAAATTTTCCAACTACACCTTTGTCTCTTAACATCTTAACAACTGTTAAAACTAAATCAGTTGCAGTGGTACCTTCAGGCATTTTATTTTTGACTTCAAAACCAATCACTTCCGGTATTAACATTGATATCGGTTGACCTAACATACCAGCTTCTGCCTCAATTCCACCAACACCCCAACCTAAAACCGAAAGCCCATTAACCATAGTTGTATGACTATCTGTACCAACTAGAGTATCTGGAAAAAGATATTTATCACCGTTAAATTCCTCTGACCAAACTACTTTAGATAAATATTCTAGATTTACCTGATGACAAATTCCAGTCCCAGGAGGCACTATTCTAAAATTGTTAAAAGCTTGTTGTCCCCATTTTAAAAAAGCATATCTCTCAGCATTTCTTTCAAATTCTATATCAACATTTTTTTCAAAAGAGTCTGCTTTTGCAGATTGATCAACTTGAACTGAATGATCAATTACAAGATCAACAGAAGATAATGGATTTATTGTGTTTGGATCTTTGTTCTTATCTTTTACAGCTTCTCTCATTGCCGCTAGATCAGCAACAGCTGGGATTCCAGTATAATCTTGAAGTAAAACTCTTGCTGGTCTATAAGCTATTTCAGTTTTAGATTTTTTGGTTTTTAACCATTCCTTTACAGCTTTTATTTGAGCTTTAGTGACACTTAATTCATCTTCATATCTTAATAAATTTTCAAGCAATACTTTTAAAGATTTTGGTAATTTAGATATTCCCTCTAAACCATTTTTTTCAGCTTCAATTAAAGAATAATATTTGTACTCCTTACCATCTATTAAAATTTTTTTAATTGATTTATAAGAATCTTTGTTTCCGGGTATCATATTATAAATAAAAACTTATTATGCTTAATAAAAGAAGCAGTGACATAGCATAATTAAAATAATTAATAAATTTCTGATTTGTCGCAAATTTCCTCAAAAATCTACCCATGAATGTCCACAGAGTGATACTTGTGACTGAAACAATCAAAGCTAATATTATTATTTGAGTCGTATAGTTAACAAAATTCTCACCTGTATCTATGTATGTTGAAACAACAATTACTGATGCAATTACACCTTTTGGATTTAAGAACTGAAAAATGAAAGTTTCAATAAATTTTACGGGATTTCTATTTTTATTTTCTCCACTTACATATCCTGAAAATGAGATTTTATAAGCTAAATAAATTAAAAATAATGTTCCTAAATATTTTAAAATTTCTTGAATTAAAGGATAAATTTTAAATACATTAATCAATCCTAAAGCCATACATAATAAAAGAAATGGAAAACCAAATGTGACTCCAAATATATGGGGGAGGGTTCTTTTAATTCCAAAATTAAATCCAGAGTAAAATGCTACGAAATTATTTGGTCCTGGTGTATACGCGGCAACTATTCCAAATAATATAATGGATAAGATTTCTGGATGCATTTTTATGCTACAGGTAATCCATTCTCAGTCTTTTGAGATGGATGCACTAATATTACTTTTCCGTCTTTACTAATCGATCCTAAAATTAATACTTGTGAAACTATCCCTGCAATATTTTTTTCAGGAAAATTACAAACCCCTATAACTTGTTTTCCCTTAAGATTTTCTTCATTGTAATAATGCGTAATTTGAGCAGATGATTGTTTAATTCCTATTTCATCTCCAAAATCTACCTCTACAACTAATGACGGTTTCCTTGCTTTTTCATTTTTCTTCACTGAAACTACAGTTCCAATTCTTATATCAACTTTATCAAAAATATCGTAGGTAATTTGTTCTTTCATATATTTAATATATAATGAATGTTAAATATGAGTACAGAAAATAATTCAGAACATTTGTTCAAAAAATCAGTTAAAATATTAACTGACTTAATTAGTTTTAAGACAATTTCTGGAGAGGATAATAATTCACTTATAGATTATTGTGATGATATTTTAAAAAAAATTGGTGCGAGCTCTTTTAGAACGTTTAATGATGATAAAAAAAGAGTAAATTTGTTTGCAACAATCAAAGCAAAAAATTCCAGTAATAAAAAACCTATAATTTTTTCAGGACATACCGATGTTGTTCCAGTTTCTAAAGGATGGTCAACAGATCCTTTTATAGCAACAATTAAAAATAATAAACTGTATGGAAGAGGATCTTGTGACATGAAAGGTTTCATTGCATGTACTCTAGCATTCGCTCCAATTTATTCAGAAACAAATCTTGATAGAGATATTCATTTTTCATTTACTTTTGACGAAGAAACTGCTTGCCAAGGAGCTCCTATACTTATTGAAGAATTAAAAAAAAGAAATATTACAGATGGGATTTGTATTATTGGTGAGCCAACAAATATGAAAATTATTGATGCCCATAAAGGATGTTATGAGTACACCACATATTTTGAGGGTCTAGCAGGTCATAGCTCTGCTCCTAATAAAGGTGTTAATGCAGTTGAATATGCTTCAAGGTACGTTAATAAATTAATTGAGTTAAGAGAAAGACTTGTAGAAAGAGCACCGAAAGATTCAATTTTTGATCCTCCTCATTCAACTTTATCTATAGGAGGGATATTTGGTGGAATTGCACACAATGTAATTGCAGATAAATGTCACGTTAATTGGGAAACAAGACCTGTTGTCAAAGAGGATGCTATTTTTTTAAATAAAGAATTAGATAAGTATGCAAACGAAATTTTACTTCCAGAGATGATAAAAATTTATCCTAATTCGTCTATTAAGAAAAAAATTATAGGAGAGATTGTTGGCTTTGATAGAGAGACAAAATCAGATGCATGTGAATTGATTTCAAGTTTAACAGGGGATAATTCTAGACAAGTTGTGTCATTTGGAACTGAGGCAGGATTGTTTCAAGAAATAGGAATAAGTACAGTTGTTTGTGGACCAGGATCAATTGAACAAGCTCATAAGATTGATGAATATATAGTCCTAGATGAATTAAAAAAATGTTTAAAATTACTCAATGGAATTAAAGACAAATCTTCTTTTAATTAATTCCAACCACCAACTGATTTAACTTCCAAGAATTCAAGTAATCCCTCTTTTCCAGCTTCTCTTCCAATTCCTGAATGTTTAAATCCACCGAAGGGAGCATCAACTGCTATTCCTGCACCATTAACGTCAACCATTCCAGATCTAAGTTTTCTTGCAAGCCTTTTAACTTTTTCAGGATCTTGGCTTTGAATATAATTGGTTAAACCATAGTCTGTATCATTAGCAATTTCTATTGCTTCCTCTTCACTTTCAAATGGGATGACAGATAAAACAGGACCAAAAATTTCTGTTCTAGCAATTTCCATATTATTATTAACATCAGCAAACACTGTTGGTTTTACATAATAGCCATTAGACAACCCGTCTGGTTTACCTGGCCCACCAGCAACTAATTTTGCTCCTTCGTCAATACCTTTCTTTATTAAGCTCTGAATTTTATTAAATTGAGTATCAGAAATTACAGGACCAATATGTTCTCCCTCTTTATTTGGATCATCTACTTTAAATTCATTTGCATATTTTTTTAATCTTTCTATTGCTTCATCATAGATAGATTTTTCAACTAACATTCTAGTAGGGGCATTACAGGATTGACCAGAATTTCTAAAACATCTTAAAGCACCCCTTTCAACTGCATCTTTATCAGCATCTTTAAAAATAATATTTGCTCCTTTACCACCTAATTCTAAGCTTACTCTTTTAAAATCTTTTGCTGCATTTTGAGATATAAGAGCACCTGCTCTTGTTGAGCCTGTAAAGGAAATCATGTTTACGTCTGGATGACTTGTTAATGCGTCTCCAGTTGTCTCCCCGTCTCCATTCACTAAATTAAAAACACCTTTTGGAAATTTTGCTTCGGCAATTAATTCTGCAAGCACCATTGCTGAAAGCGGTGCTAATTCTGATGGTTTTAATATCATTGTGCATCCAGATGCTAAAGCTGGAATAACTTTAAGACAAATCTGATTCATAGGCCAGTTCCACGGTGTTATTAAGGCGCATACCCCTTTTGGTTCATATAATAATCTTTGATTTTTCGCATGATCTCCTAAAGGTTTTTCAAATTCAAATTCTTTTAAGTATCTAATGAATGATTTCGTGTGACTTGCTCCGGTCCCAGTTTGAAGTTTTGATGCAAAGTCTTTTGGAGCTCCCATCTCTTGTATTATTGCATCAGTGATGTCGTTCCATCTTTTTTTATATAAGGTGTAAAAAGTTTCTAAAAGAGCAATTCTATCCTCTTTAGTAGAATAACCCCAACTTTTAAAAGCCTCTTTAGCAGCTAATACAGCATCATTAACATCAGCTTTGCTACCTGAAGATATTACAGCACAAACTTTTTCAGTTGCTGGATTTATAACTTCAATATCTTTTTGTTCCTTTGGATCAACCCATGAACCATTAATGTAAAAGCTTCTTTTTTCTAACATCTCAAAAAACTATCCTTTCCTTATGTTTTTGCAAACAAATTAGTTAATTCATACACTATAGTTGCTGCAGCCAATGATGTTACCTCTGCATGATCGTATGCAGGAGAAACCTCAACAACATCTGCAGATACAAGATTTAAACCTGATAATCCCCTTAAAACATTTACCATCTCCCTAGTTGTCATACCTGCTATTTCAGGAGTACCAGTACCTGGAGCAAAAGCTGGATCTAGTACATCTATATCAATTGAAAGGTATAGAGGATTATTACCTACTCTTTTTTTTATTCTTTCAGCTATTTTATAAGTTCCCTCGGTTTGGAATTCATCACAATGAATTATTTTGAAACCAAAACTTTCATCGTTTTTAATATCATCTCTGCTGTAAAGTGGCCCTCTAATTCCTACATGCATTGAGGAATCATCTAAAAATAATCCTTCTTCTCTAGCTCTTCTGAATGGAGTTCCATGAGTATAAGGCGCTCCAAAATAAGTATCCCAAGTATCTAAATGAGCATCAAAGTGTACTAAAGATACTGGACCTCTATTTTTTTTATTAATTGCCCTCAACAATGGTAAAGCAATTGTGTGATCACCGCCAAGACTAATAATACCACCAACTTTATTTAACAATTCAGTGGCACCTACTTCAATTTGCTTTATAGCTTCATTAATACTAAAAGGATTACATGAGATATCTCCTGCATCTGCTACTTGTTGAATTTTGAAAGGTTCAACATCATAACTTGGATGATAATTAGTTCTTAAATGTCTAGATGCTTGTCTAATACTTTGTGGTCCAAATCTTGCGCCAGGTCTGTAACTAGTTCCAGCATCGAATGGTATACCTACTATCGCAACATCACAACTTTCAACATCTCTTAATTCAGGAAGTCTTGCGAACGTACTTGGGCCAGCAAATCTTGGAACTTTAGTTCCACTTACTGGTTGTATGGGATTGTTATTTTTTTCTTTTTTCATTTTATAATTATCTAAGATAATATTATCTTATCTAAAACGTCTATACTAAACTAATGAAAATTTTATTTTTAATTATTATATTTTTTCAAATAACACATATAAATGCTGATGAAATCTATAATCTTTTAAAAATTCCAAATCTTGAAGTTTATAAGTTTAAAAATGATAACAATATTCGTTACCTAAATTCAAAAAAAAATTTTAAAATTGGTGTAAATAATAATATTTCCTGTAATAAATCCTATCCAGAAAACTTAGGTAATAAATTTCCAATAATCGAAAAAAATATTGATTTTTATAATTCTGCTTTCTTAAACAAAATTAGTTTAAAATATATTGTTCTTTGTGAAGACTTGTTTGTTTCTGAAATTAATACAGGAGGAATTCCAGATACTGAAAAAAGAACTTTAATATTAGACATCAACTTTAATGCAAAATATTTTGAAAGAATGATACATCATGAAATTTTTCACATGATTCAAAAAAGTAATATGGAAATTTTTGATGAAGGTCATTTTACCTCTTTTAATGATGATAATTTCAAATATGCTGAATGCTCAACTTGTTCAGATCGATTAAACTTGGATTTATATAATGATACTAACGGTTTTTTAACAGAATATTCAAAATCTATTGCATCTGAAGATATGGCAGAAATTTTCTCTTTTTTGATGACAGATAAAATAAGTATAGAGGCACTAATAAAAAAAGATAAGATTTTAGAAAAAAAAGTAACTTTTATTAAATCGGGAATTTTAAAAATAGATAAAAATATTTTATGATTAAGGCAATAAAAGCATCTAAATCTGAGAAAGTTCTGTTTATCTTTTTAGTTGTACTTACTATTTTTACTTTTTCTTCTTTTTTTATATTAAAAAATAAATGCCTTTTTATTAAAAAGGTAAATTTAGATAAAATAAATTTTCCTAATCCAGAAAATATTGTTGTAATGAATATTGAATGTGGAGATGTAATTATTGAATTATTTCCTGAAATATCTCCTCAATCAGTCAAAAGATTTAAAATTTTGATCGAAAATAAAAAATATGATGGATCTGCATTTTATAAAGTACTTAAAAAAACTTTTGTTCAAGCTGGAGATATTGAATTTGGAAATATTAATAACCTTGATTACTCGAAAATAGGAAGTGGAAAATCTGGTCTGGGAATATTAAAATCTGAAATAAGTAATGAATTTAAATTTATCGCTGGTAGCGTAGGTCTTGCAAGATCTAATAAGTTTGATACTGAGGACAGCGAGTTCTTTATTACCTTAAAAGAAATTCCTATTTATCAAGGAGAGTATACTCCTATTGGGAAAGTGGTTTATGGCCTAGATATTTTAAGTAAGATTAAAATTGGAAATAAAGGTATTTATGTTTTAAGGCCTGATTATATAAACACTTTAAGAATTTTAAAATCTAATTAACTAACGGCTTTCCAGTTGATAAAGTGTGCTTTATTCTCTCCTGGGTTTCTTTAGTTTCAATTAATCTCATAAAAGAGTCTAATTCTAATTTATACAAATCATCTTCAGATAAATTTTTATTTAATGTAGTTTCACCTCCACTTAAAACATTTGCAAGCTCTGTTCCAACACGCATTCCATGATCTAATATAATTTTGTCATTATATAATTTTTCAAGTAACTTAACCATTTTATCTTTTAGAGGTTTTCCAGATAGTTTGAAGTTCGCCTCTACTGGAGGAGAAAAATCTTTATTTTCATCAAGAATTGATCTTGAAACTTGCAGTAAACTATTTCTACTCATAATTTTTTTATCTTCTGGCATTAAATATTTAAGTGGCTCTGCTTCTACCGGCGATGTTGCAGTTTTACCATATCCAATTATGTCAAAAACTTTAAGTGGTGCAAAATCTGGGTCTTTCTTTGCCTCCTCAGTCTGTGACCATCTCCATAACATTTCTTTACATCCACCACCTGCAGGAACTAATCCTACCATAGTTTCAACAAGTCCAACAACAATGTTTGTATGTGATGCAACGAAATTACTTTGAACAAGTACTTCAAATCCTCCCCCCAAAGTTAATCCTGACGGAGCTGAAACGACGGGGTATTTTGAATATTTAAGTTCTTTGCATGTTTCTTGAAAATATTTCACAAATTTTTCAATAGATTGATAATCTCCCTTATCTGCAAAATTCATTGTATAAGTTAGATTTACTCCAGCTGAAAACTGCATACTTTCGTTTATGATTATTAAAGGTTTATCGGTGGCATTCTTTAAAGCATCCATAGAGTCATAGTCTAGAGCATTGGCTTTTGTAGTAAATTCAACAATATTAAAGTCATTAAATCGATAAATTTCAGCTGAATTATTTTTGTCTAACTTTTGAGCTTTTGATTTAATTTTTCCAAGTGTTTCAATTTCAGTATATTTTTGTCTCTCACCATAAAAATTTTCGTTTTTTGTACTAGATAAATCCTCTAAAAATTTATTATTCTCAAAATTATCTATTTTTTCAAAGAAATTACTTACGCCAATTTCTTTTAGCATTTCAAATGGTCCTCTTGACCAATTAAAACCAAGACGCATTGCTTCATCAATATCATTAAATTTATCAGTTATTCCTGGAACAAGTGATGATGCATATTTAATTATTTTCGAAATTACAGCCCATGCGTAATCCCCATATTTATCTTCTCGGTTTATTAATTTTAACAAATCAACTTTTTCAGACTTTATATCTATTTTTATCTTTGGAAAATATTCACCTGTTTCTAAATTTATTGCTTCAAGAATTTTTTTATTTCCATCCTTGTTCATCCTGTAAAATCCGCCTTTACCCTTTCTACCAGTGTATCCCGTTTCAATAAGTTTTTTTATTAGAGGTATTTCTTTTGCTACTATTTGAAATTCATCACTTTCAGGTAATTCTTTTATAAAACTTTTTAATACATCTGCCATAAGATCGATCCCAATCAAATCATACAGTCCAAAAACTCCTGTTTTAGGTATTCCCATTGGTCTTCCAAAAACAGCGTCGGCTTCTTCTATGGATAGTTTCATTTTAAAAGCCTCAGTCATTGCAACTTGCATTGCATAAACTCCTATTCTATTTCCTAAAAAGCCAGGTGTATCATTACATACGATTGCACCTTTGCCTAAATCGACTTCACAAAATTTTTGTAATTGATTTATTTTATCCAAATCAGTTTTTTCATTTTTTACAATTTCAAGTAGATCCATATATCTGACGGGATTAAAAAAATGCGTAATACAAAAATCTTTTTTATCCTCCTCAGTCATTTTTTCTGAAAGAATACTAATTGGTATTGAGGAAGTATTTGATGAAACAATTGAACCTTTTTTTCTTTCTTTAAAGATTTTATCGTAAATTTCATGTTTTATGTCTATTCGCTCGACAACTGCTTCAACAATCCAATCCGCTTCAGATACAACTTCAAAATCATCTGAAATATTTCCAACTTTAATTCCATGAATTTTGGATTTATCAATTAATAATGGAGGTCTTGATTTTTCAATTCTCTCTTTAGCTTTTTGGCTAATTTCTGTTTTTAAATCTAATAAGGTTACCGGTATATTTGCATTACATAATTGTGCTGCAATACCACTACCCATAGTGCCAGAACCAATAACAACTACATTATTTATTTTCATAAAAAACTTTTATAGTTAAATTTGCTATCTGATGTAACAAAAAAATTGACCTAATTAGAAGTTTGTTGATTTTTTAAATCCTCTATTTTGATATGACATCTAATTGAGTTTCCATTTTCACTTGTTTGCCATGGTGGAACTTCGTTTTTACAAATATCTCCCAGTATTCTTGGACATCTTCCTTGAAAGGAACAGCCATTTTCTGGTGGTTTTTCCTCAACAATGTCTTCTGCAACTAGCTTAGGTTTAATATCTGGGTCTGGCTCTAAAACAGCTCCTAAAAGAACTTCTGTATAAGGGTGTGAAGGAAATTTATATACATTGTTAGATGGTCCAATTTCACACAAACGCCCTTGATAAAGAACTGCAACTCTATCACTGATTGCTCTAACCACTGCTAAATCATGTGAAACAAAGATATATGTTGTGCCAAAATCTTCTTTTAATTCTTGAAGTAAATTTAATACCGCAGCTTGAACAGAAACATCCAATGCAGAGGTCACTTCATCACATAGAATGATGTCAGGTTTTGCAGCAAAAGCTCTTGCGACTGCAACTCTTTGTTTTTCTCCTCCTGAAAGTTGTCTTGGATATCTTGTGAGATAAAATTCTCCTAATCTAACTTTATCCAAAACCTCAATTATTTTATCCTTTAATTCTTTACCTTTTAAACCGAAATACAACCTAAGTGGTTGAGATACTATTTCCTCAACAGTGTGATTTGGATTTAGAGACTCATCAGGATTTTGAAAGATTAATTGTATAGCTCTTAAAAGACTAGGATCTCTTTGTCTTAAATCATTAGATAAAGTCTTATCTTTTTCAAATTTAATATTCCCATCTTTAGTTTTTAACAATCCAGCTATAGATTTTAAAATTGTAGACTTTCCACTTCCAGATTCTCCTACTAGTGCAAGAGTTTCACCTTTGTTTATATTAATATTTATATCTTTTACTGTAGGATTAGTATCATTTATCTTATTCAACAATTGATCTAAAAATTTTTGTTTAGCATAACTAATTGAAACACTTGATAAATCTAAAATTTCATTCTTTAGTACTTTATTTTCAATAGATTTAACATTTTGTGATTCTATTTTAGTTAAATTTAAAAGTTCATTATGCTTAAAACATCTAACGCTTGTATTTAGATCTTTTATAAATTCAAGTGACGGAGAATTTACTTTGCAATCGTCATCAGCAAACTCACATCTTTCATAAAAACTACAACCTTTTTTTATTGATCCAGGCTGAGGCTGACTTCCAGACATAGAGTTTGGGAGACCTGGTAAAGAAAGTTTTGGAATAGATTTTAATAAACCAAATGTATAAGGGTGTATAGGATTTTTTAGTATACTTCTTACGGGGCCATCCAAAACTATTTCACCAGAATACATTACTATAACTCTATCACTTACTTGAGCAATTGCTCCAAGATCATGACTCACATATACCATTGATGTACCAGAATCTTTTGCGATAAGATTTAATAATTCCAAAACATGAGCTTGAGTTGTAACATCTAATCCTGTTGTGGGTTCATCTAACAATAATATTTCTGGACTACCTGCTAAAGCCATAGCAACAGCAACCCTTTGTTGTTGACCGCCAGATAATTCGTGTGGATATCTTTGGGCCATAGTTTCAGGTGATGGCAGTCTTACTTTATTTAATAATTCAGAAATCTTTTCATCTCTTTCTGTTTGCTTCAAATCGGTATGCAATTTTAATGCCTCATCAATCTGATATCCTATTTTTAAATTTGGTGTGAGTGATTGACCAGCATTTTGAGGTATCATAGCAATTTTTCTACCTCTTATATTTTCTAATTCTTTGTTTTTCATTTCTAGCAAATTATTAGAATGAAAGATGCATTCTCCTGAGATAGTAAAAAGTCCGTGTTTCACATAACCCATCATAGCAAGCGCAAGTGTACTTTTTCCAGATCCAGACTCACCAACAATTCCAACTGTTTCCCCTTGATTAATTGATGTACTAATATTTTTTAATATAGATATCTGTTCCCCTTTTTGGCTTTGAAAGCCAATTGTTAAATTATTAATTTTTTGAACAGTGGTTTTCATTTTTAAACTGGTGCCTTTGTTGATCTGTCAATACCTAAAGCTTTTGCAAATGCATCAGCAGTTAAATTGATGCCAATAATTAATGAACTAAGGCCAAAAATTGGAGCTAAAACTGCCCAATAAGCAAAAGACATTAGTCCTCTTGCATTTGATATCATTAAACCCCAATCAGGAGTTGGTGGGCTTACTCCAAAACCTAAAAAAGATAATGAACTAAAACCAAGTAGCATCCAAGACCATCTCATAGCTCCTTCGACCATTATGGCGTCTCTTACATTGGGTAAAATTTCATTCCAGATTATTGACATATTGCTATGACCTCTTGCCCTAGCAGATACAATAAAATCTTTAGCTATAACATCATGGGTTGCTGCTCTTGCTACACGAACAATACCTTTACCATAAAAAAAACCAAGTGCTGGAATTAATACCAATGTTGTTGTTCCAAGCAAAGATACAATTAAAAGCATCGCTAAAATCCAAGGAATAGATAAAAAAGCATCAATTATTCTCATTACTACATCGTCGATTTTGCCACCCACAAGACCACAAAAGATACCAAGTGATCCTCCCCATAACAATGCAATTAAAGATCCAAAAAAAGTTACAGTCAGAGCAGTTCTTCCCCCTAAAATTGTTCTAGTAAAAACATCTCTTCCCAAACTATCTGTTCCAAACCAAAATTCAGAGGATGGAGGAGTCAACATCAATGACGGATCTATAGCTTTATAGTCATAAGGAACATACAATGGACTTGTAATTGCTAAAATAACGTGAAAGGTAAGTATTATTAAACCAATTAAACCTGAAGGCTTTGATGCCATTGTTTTGATAACTTCATATATTTTTTCAAAAATATTTTTTTGTTTTTCTTTTTTATTACTCATTTTATTTTTTAATTTGAAGAGATTTCAATCTTGGGTTTAACATTAGTGTTGCTAAATCAGCTATCAAATTGATACCCACATAAATCGATGCGAGGATTATTGCCAAAGCTTGAACTACAGGTAGATCTCTATTTGAGATAGACTCGATTACCAATCTTCCTAAGCCAGGGTAATTAAAAACAACTTCAGTAACAACAACGCCACCTAATAACCATGCAATTGTGAGAGCAACAACATTTATTGCTGGTAGCAAAGCATTTGGTAAAACGTGCCTAAATACCATTTTCCAATAAGGGACTCCTTTAAGTATTGCCATTTGTACATAATCACTTGCCATTACTTGAATTACACTAGATCTGACCATCCTAGCCATATGAGCTGTCATGATCATAGAGATTGCAATAACTGGCAAAATTATATTTGGAAGTAATTCAGATATAGAAGCTTCTGTAGGAACAATTACAATACCGGGTAGCCACTCTAACCATATAGCTACAATAAGTATTAATAATGTTGCACTGATAAATTCTGGAATTGTCATTGAAAATATTGTTACAGTCGAAATAATGATATCTGGAAGTCTGTCTCTCCATAGAGCAGTTATAATTCCTAACAGCAAAGCAATAGGTATTCCAATTAATATAGAAGCAGACGCCAGAACAAGGGAATTTTTAACTTTTGGTCCTAGAACTTCATTAATTTTCATTTCTCCACTTAGAGAGTATCCAAAATCCCATTGAAGAACTCCCCAAGCCCAAGAAATATATCTCTCATAGGCAGGTACATTAAGTCCTAGTCTGTCATAACAGGCCTCTAAAGCTTGTCCAAAAGCCTGTCTTTCAAGATAAGTCGTACATGCATCACCTGGTAAAACTTCAACACCAGCAAAGGTAATTAGCGATACTATAAATAAGGTTATCAGACCTAATAGAATTCTTTTAATAACTAAAAAAAACATATTTCAATATTTATAGAATTTAAAAAATTATTTAAAAGATGAAAAATTTTACAGGCCTTAAAATAAGGCCTGTAAATAATACATTAATTTACTTTATTTTGATTTTATGCCAACGAACAGAGAACACCTCTACTTCGTCTAAATTTTTGACCGCAGAAGAAGTCACAATCAATTTAGACACATGGTAAGGGATCAAAGTTCCAGACTCTTCCCATAATGTTTTTTGGGCATTCTGATAAGCTTTTTTTCTTTTACTAAATTTAAGCTCACCTCTTGCATCAGCTAAGTTTTTATCAAAAGCTGGATTTTTGAAATAAGATTCATTCCATTTTGCTCCACTATGATAAATTTCATGTAATGCACTGTCAGCAGGTCTTTCATTCCAACGAGTCATCGCAACTGGTTTTTTCATCCAAGTTTCGTTCCAATAACTTTTTGAAGGAGTCATTTTAACTTCAGCTTTTATACCAGCTTCAGCAAATTGCTGCTGCAAAACTTCTCCTATTGTCGGCCAGGTAGGTTCTTTGGTAGATACATGAATTACCATATCTATCCCATTTGGATAACCTGCTTCTGCTAAAAGTTTTTTAGCCTTTTTGATGTTCTGAGGACACTTCATTTTTAGACGATATTGGTCTGATGGTGCAACAGGTGTATCGCAAGATACAGTTGCAGCTCCTCCCATAACCAAATCTACAAGTTCTTGTCTGTCCACAGCTAATCTTACTGCTTTTCTTACTTTGGCATTATCAAATGGTGCTGTGTCAGTTCTCATAACCATTCCTCTCCAGTTACCAGTGGGTACAACTGAAACATTAAACTTAGAGTTTCCATCAAAGATTTTTTTTTGGCTGAATGGCACATATCTATTCATATGTATCTGACCAGTTAAAAGTGCTTGAACTCTAGCTTCACCGTCAGGTATAGCAATAACA
This sequence comes from uncultured Pelagibacteraceae bacterium, assembly GCA_902526115.1. Lineage (GTDB taxonomy): Bacteria > Pseudomonadota > Alphaproteobacteria > Pelagibacterales > Pelagibacteraceae > Pelagibacter. Next base: position 13,689 of record CABZJV010000005.1, on the reverse strand, counting down.
TGCACTTCTGCTAAACCAGGTGCGCCTTCCCAATAATCGGCATTTGCTTTAAGTACTGTTGTTCCTTCTGGATCAAATTTATCTACTATAAAAGGTCCAGTGCCAATTCCGGTTTGTCCAATAGTATCGCCTGAGCCTGATGGAATCATTCTTAATCTGTAATCAGTAAGCAATAAAGGAAAATCTGCAAAAGATGTATTTAATTTCATTTTAATAGTATGAGAATCTACAACTTCAATATCTGTTACTGTGCTCATGCTTTTTTTTGCTGGCGAACCTATTTCAGGATCTTGAACACGCATTAAAGAATATTTGACATCCTCTGCATCAAAGTCAGATCCGTCGTGAAACTTCACACCTTTTCTAAGTTTAAATGTCCACTCTGTAGCATCGGCATTAGCTGACCAGTCAGTAGCTAGTTCTGCTGATGTAACTCCTTTAAGATCTTTTCTTACTAGACGGTTTTGAGTCATAATTACTACTTGAAACAATCTCCCTTTAGTAATTGCATCTAGATTTGTATCTTTTCCAAATCCAAGGTCATGTGAAATTTTAAATACTCCACTTGATGCATTGGCGGCTGAAAAAGAAAATAAAGATGATATCAACGCAATTGATATCAATTTAAAAATGTTTTTCATTATTCTTCCTCTCTTTAATTATTTATTTAAAAGCTAACATCTTACAATTTTCAGAACAATGATAATCAACAATACAATTAAGAGTTGTAACCTAATTTAGGTGTGGTGATTTAAGATATTTAGTAGATAAAAATAGTGATTTAATTTATTAAAAAACATGCATAAATCTCTAAGAAATTTAAGGTTTTCCATCAAGCCTCAATTACAAGAAACAGGACGACCACTTGAAATGGCTCGTACATTAAGTGTTCATCCATTAACATATCAAGAGCTTCCATATGATCCTGAGTATTCTCAGTATGCTGGGAGACTTACAACTGAAAAATTATCAAATGCTACTGCTGATGAACAATATTGGAAAACGAAACAAGAAGTTATTTTTAGGCATACTGGAGAACATCCTTATGAAATTAAAGGACCCGATGCACTTAAATTACTTCAAAAAATTTTTCCGAGAGATATTTCAAAAGTTGAGAAGGGAAGATGCTCTTATCAGTTTGCCTGCTATCATAATGGTGGAATCATTACTGATGGATTACTTTTAAGAATTGATGATAACCGATATTGGTTCGCTCAAGCAGATGGAGAAATGTTTTCATGGTACAATGCCCATTCTGAAGGGTTAGATGTAGAAATTTTGGATCCAAATGTTTTTATTAGTCAAGTACAGGGTCCAAAGTCTATGGATCTTCTTGATCACTTGATTGATGAACCAGTAGCAAAATCTTGGAATTATTTTGATTGGGTTGAAGTAACGATGGCTAATGAAAAAGTTATTGTAAGTCGTACTGGTTTTACAAATGAGCTTGGTTGGGAAATATATTTTAGACCCGAAAATAATACAGAAAAACTAGGAGATTTAATTTTAAGTGAAGGTTCAAAAATGGGAATGATTATTACAGGGACTCCTGCATTTAGAGGAAGAAGAATAGAGGCAGGACTACTTTCTGCTGGTCAAGATTTTTCAATTGAAACGAACCCATTTTCTGTAGGTTTAGGACGTTTTGTTGACTTAGAAAAAGACGATTTTATTGGAAAAAAAGCATTACTCAATGCAAATAAAGAATGCCGAAGTTGGGGTATTAGAGTTGTAGATGGTATTGCAAAAAAAGGAATGTCTTTAAAATTAAATGGAAAAATTGTTGGTAAAGTGACGTCAAGTACTTGGTCTCCTTATCAAGTTTGTGGTGTTGGGATAGTACTACTAGACAATTCAGAAAATGGCCCTGGAACAGTTATAGATGTAGAATGTATAGATAATAAAATTCATAAAGCTGAACTTTGTAAATTGCCAATGTATGATGCCAAAGGTGAAATAGTGAGAGGTATCAAAAAAGATATACCTAAAAAACCTGAACCATGGGCAGGAATTAGAAATTAATTAATTTTAGGAATACTTAATTTACCTTGTACATTGTGTTGTTGGAGTAAACTTTTGACGTATCCTTCTTTAATGCTTTTTGAGATAAATTTATTTATATAATCTACAAGTTCAGGGTTGCCTTTTTTAATGCCTATTGATTGTTTAATATAAGTAAATGGATTTCGTATCATCTTATAATTTTTATTATTTTTCATTTCATCAATAAGCTTAGGTTTAAGACCCGCTAAAATATTAACTTTATTTTCTCTAAATAAATTATGTGTGTCTTCAATTGAATTTACTCTAATTAATTCTGCTTTTTTAAAATTTTCAGTTAGCCATAGATCATAAGCACTTCTTTCAAAGACAGCTATTTTATTACCTGTCTGATCTATATCATTATTGTTTTTAAAATTATCTTCTTCTTTAAAAAGAAAGTTAGCATCTATATTCACATAAGGGTTACTAAAATCTATAGTTTTGCCCCTTTCTTTCTCTGAAGCAATGTTACCAATGTCCCATTCATTATTGTTTACAGCATCAGCCAATAATCCAGGATTTGCAAATTGAACTATTTCAAAACTTATATTGAGCTCTTTAGCTAATTTTTTCCCTATACCTGGTGATACACCATCTACAACTCCCAAATTATCTCTGCTATTTACAAGTAAAAAATTGCTCATATTTACACCTATGCGTAATATGCCAGATGGTGCAATTTTTTTAGTTATATCATCAATCATTAGAATTATTTTTGAGTAATATTATATATTAATTTTATAACTTTAATTAATTTAATGTCTAAATTAGAAAAAAAAATAATTGCAATAGGTGGTGGTGGATTTACTCATCAATCTGATGAAGTATTAGATGATTTTGTTATTAATCAATCTACAAGTAAAAATAAAAAAATTGGTTTTTTAGCAACAGCTAGTAAGGATGATCAAACAAAAATTGATTTATTTTATAAAAGATTTGAAAATAAAAATTTAAAATTATCTCATTTTAACCTTACATCTAATGATGTTGGTTTTTCTCAATGGATTTTTGATAAAAATATAATTTATATAGGAGGGGGAAATACTGCCTATATGTTAGAACTTTGGAAAAATTATAATTTAATCAATATTTTCAAAGATGCTTACGAAAAAGGAATTATATTATCAGGTGTTAGTGCTGGTGGTGTGTGTTGGTTTGATTGGATTTTGACAGACTCTTTAGGTTTAGGTTATAAAGCTTTAAAAGGTATTAACTTAATATCTGGGAGTTGTACACCTCACTCATTAGAAAATAATAGAATGTCTCAATATCAATTAGAAATCAAAAACGATAAGTTACCTCCCGGAGTTGCTATAGATGACGGTGTAGCTGTACTTTTTGTAGATGGGGTTGCTAAAGAAGTTTGTTCTACTAGAGAAGATTGCGATGCATATTTTGTTGATAAAAATAATAAAATTAGTCTAAAAGAGTATATAAAATAAAATATGAATAACATAGTTCCAAGTAAAAGAATTCATAGTGTTGAAGAAGCAAGAATTGTTGCAAAAAAACGTGTTCCAAAATTAATGTTTGATTTCGTTGACGGTGCCTCAGGAGATGAACGATTATGTGAAAACAATAGTAAATCCTTAGATCAAATAAGATTACAACCAAAAGTTTTACGAAACGTAGAAAAAAGAATTATAAAAAAAGATATTCTTGGCTTTGAATACAATCAACCATTTGGATTTGCACCAATGGGTATGTGTAATTTAACATGGCCTGGAGCTGACAAGATGTTGGCTGAAGAGAGTGTTTCAAGTAATGTGCCTATGTGTGTGTCAATGGCATCCTCAACCTCTCTAGAAAAAATGTATGAATTTTCTAAAGGAAATGTTTGGCTACAACTTTATAATTTTCAAGATGAGGAATTTGTTTTTGAGTTACTAGATAGAGCTAAGAGAACCGGTTACAAGGTTGCAATTTTAACTGTGGATGTACCAATACAATTTCGTAGAGCTAAAGATAATCGAAACGGTTTTAATGTACCTTTTAGCCTTGGATTAAAACAATTTATTGACTTTGCAACTCATCCAAATTGGTCAATTAGCACTTTACTTAGTGGTATACCAAAACCAATGAATTACGAAACATCCAAGAGGGGTAACAAATTTGTAAGAAGTGAGAGTAGAGGTGCTACAGATTGGGATACGGTAAAAAGAATTAGAGAGAAATGGAAGGGTAAGTTAATAATTAAAGGAGTGATGTCATCTGAAGATGCAATCAAAATCAAATCTGAAGGTGTTGATGCAATACAGGTATCAAACCATGGTGGAAGACAATTAGATAGTGCTTTATCATCAATTGAAGCATTACCTTTAATAAGAAATGCATTAGGTAAGGATTTTCCAATTATTTTCGATAGTGGAATTAGAGGTGGAAGTGATGTGGTTAGAGCTTTAGCAATGGGTGCTGATTTTACGATGATTGGTAGACCCTTAATGTATGGAATTGGAGCAGATGGTGCCAAAGGACTAAAACGTGTGGTAGATATAATAAAAGATGAAATAAGTACTGCCTTGGGATTAGTTGGTTTAACTGATATAAAAGATATTTCTTCAGATATAATTTCAGAAAGGTTTATAAGAGACTTTAAATATTAGATGTCAGAAAAAAAAATCAGAGGTGGGTCATTAATTGCTAGAGCATTAAAAGACAAGGGTATTAAACACGTGTTTACTTTGTCTGGAGGTTTTTGTAATCCAGCACTTGAAGGATTTATGGAGTGCCAGATGGAGGTAATAAATTGTCCCCATGAACAAATAGCAGGACATATTGCTGATGGACATACTAGAATTACCAGAAAACCTTCAGTTTGTCTTGTAGGTCCAGAAGGATTTGCAAATGCAGTCCCTTCGATGATGGAAGCGTGGGGTGAAAGATCACCTGTAATTTTTATAACTGGTTCCAGTAGTTTAAAAAGACAGGGTTCAGGTGGATTTAAGGAAATTGATGATGTTGCTATTGCTGCACCACTAACTAAGTATAGTGCGAGTATAACAGATGGCACTAGAATAAGAGAATTTGTAGACAAAGCATATAGAATAGCAACTAACGGATATCCAGGTGCAGTTCATTTAAGTATGCCTGTTGATATTATGTTTTCATCATTTTCTGAAGATGCGGGCCTTGAAGAAAGACCATTCTCACATCAAAAAAAACCTGTAGTTAAAGCATGGCCTGATCCAGTACAGATGTCTGAAATATTAGAACTTGCTTGTAATTCAAAAAAACCAGTTTTAATTGGAGGTCACGGAGTTTGGTGGTCTGAGTCTGAAAAAAAATTAGAGGAAGTAGGAAACAATTTAAGTATTCCTATATTTAATATTCCTTATCACCAAAAATTACTTGGTGAAGAAGCTAATGCTTATATGGGTTTGGCTGACATTCATCAATATCCTCCCTCTAAGTTTGCATTAAACGAATCTGACTTAGTTTTAATGGTTGGGGCAAGACTAGATAATCAGATGAATTTTGGAAACCCTCCGCTTTTTCCAAAAACAACTCGGCTTATTTGTATAAATGGATCTCATGAGGAAATTGAACTTAATAGAGCAGCAGATATTAACCTTTTATGTGATCCGGGTGTATTTTTTGATACTTTAAACAAACTTAAACTTAATAATAAATGGAATTTAGATAAAAAATGGTTTGATCTTAACAAATCAAAAAAAACGAAGTGGGTAGATAAAACTTTAAACGATTTGAGCAAAGAAACAAAAGAAGCTGAATTGAATGGAGGAAAAATGCATCCTCTTCAATTAGCCTTAGATGTTCAAGATGCCATTGGAGAAAAAGATTGGTTAGTAATTGATGGAGGTAATACACATTTTTGGTCTGAGATTGCAATAAATATTGCAGGATCTAGAGGAAAAAAAATTGGAGGAATTCTACATCCAGGTACTTTTAGTATGTTGGGAGTTGGAGTACCTTTTGCTCTTTCTGCAAAAAATACTCACCCTAATTCAAATGTAATATTGATAAGTGGTGATGGAGCATTTCTGTCAGGTGGTTTATCAATAGAGGCTGCTTTTCAAGAAAATAAACCGATTGTTGTAGTAATAGATAATAACGGTGGTTTAGATTGTATATCTCAACAACAAGAAAGGTTGTTTGAAAATGGAAAACACTTTGCTACTGATTTTAGAGATATACCTTTCCATAAAATTTTTGAAGGCTTTGGTGGTCATGGAGAACTTGTGACAAAAAGAGAACAACTAGCACCTGCTTTAAAAAGAGCAATAGAAAGTGGAAAAACCGCTTGTATCAATGTTAAAGCAAAAGGCGTGATAAGTCCTATTGTTGCTGCAGTTAGTGATAAAAGAGATAAGGCTTCAATAGAATAAAACATGGCAACATTATCTTCTCATCTATTAAACTCTGTCAATGGAACACATGCTAGTGGAGTTAAAGTAATAATTAATCAAATTACTTCATCTGGAGCAAAAAAAATATTTTTTGAAACAGAGTCAGATGAAGGTGGAAGAATTTCAGAAAACTTTGAACTTTCTAATGATGATTGTGCATGCGATTATGAAATGATTTGTAAAATTGCGGACTACTTTTCAGTAAAAACAGTTGTTAAAGAAGTAACGATCAAATTTAAAATGGAAGATCCTAAAAAAAAATATCATTTACCAATTATTATTTCACCAAATGGATATTCAATTTGGTGGTCTCAATAATAATTAATAAGATTTATCTATGTTAAAAAATATAAAATTAAATATGTCTAGAAGAATTAGAAGAACACCTTATACAGCTATGGTAGAGAAACATGGTGTATCAGATTTTACAGTTGTAAATCATATGCTTCTTCCTAAAGGTTTTAAAAATTCAGTTGAAACAGATTACTGGCACTTAAGTAAAAAAGTTCAAATTTGGGATGTTTCTTGTCAAAGACAGGTTCAAATTAGTGGTCCTGACGCATCAAAACTTGTGCAAAGATTAACTCCTAGATCCATAACTAATATGGAAACAGGAAAGTGTTTTTATATACCAATACTTAATGAAAATGCAGGAATGATCAATGATCCAGTTCTTCTAAAGTTAGATGATGACATGTTTTGGATATCTATTGCGGACTCGGATATTTTATTATGGGCAAAAGCTTATGCATTAGGTTTGAATTTAAATGTAAACATACAGGAGCCAGACGTATATCCTCTTGCAATTCAAGGACCGAAGTCAGAGGACCTGATGATAAAAGTTTTTGGAGATGACATTAAGAAAATTAAGTTTTTTAATTTTAGAATTATGGATTTTGAAGGTACTAAACAAGTTATTGCAAGATCTGGTTACAGCAAACAAGATGGATTTGAAATATATTTTAAGGCTTATGACAGTCATTTTGACACCAGAGAAATGGGTGAAAAACTCTGGAAAACTATTTGGGATGCCGGTCAAGAATTTAATATTTCACCTGGCTGTCCTAACTTAATTGATAGAATTGAAGGTGGACTTATGTCTTATGGAAATGATTTTACAAATGAAAATAATCCACTCGAGTGTAACCTTGAACAATATTGTAAGCCTGAAGTCACTCACGAATTTATCGGAAAAGAAGCTTTAAAATTAATTCAAAATAACGGAATAAAACAAAAAATAAGGGGAATAATTTTTGAAGGTAACCCTTGTTCAGGAATAGGCCAACCATTACCTGTATTATCAAATGATAATAAAAAAATAGGCCAAATAACCTCAGGAATTTATTCTCCAAGAATAAAAAAAAATATCGGTTTGTCTATGATTTTAAAAGACTACTGGGAAATTGGAGAAAATATTTTTGTTGAAATGTTAGATGGTGAAAAAAGAAAAGGAACTATTACCACTTTGCCATTTCCTGAATAAATATATATAAGAATTTAATATAAAATGTTTAATGCAGTTATAGCAGGTTATTCAAGATCACCTTTTACAATGGCAAGGAAAGGTGAATTAATTAACGTAAAACCAGTAAATTTATTGGCTGATGTAATTAATGATCTTGTAACTAAATCTAATATTAAAAGGGAAGAAATTGAAGATATTGTTATTGGTTGTGCCTTTCAAACTGGTGAACAATGTTTCAATATTGGAAAGTTAGTTACTTTTTTAACTAACATGGATATTAAAACATCAGGAATGACCGTAGATAGATGGTGCGGATCATCAATGGAAGGAATTCACGTTGCTGCAGGAAAAATTGCGATGGGATCTGGTAAAGTTTTCGTTTGTGGTGGAGTAGAGAGTATGACTAGAGTCACAACTGGATTTGAATCTATGCCATATCCTTATGATGAGAAAGATAATCCAAATGTATATTTCTCAATGGGTACAACTGCAGAGAATGTTGCAAAACAATATTCTATATCAAGAACAGAGCAACAAGAATTTGCGATATCTAGTCATAAAAAAGCTTTTGAAGCTCAGTCAAAAGGAAATTTTACTGATGAAATTGTGCATATTGGAAATTGTTCACAAGATAGCAACATAAGACCTAATAGCACTCAGGAAAAATTAGATGGATTAAAACTTGCATTTGATCAAAATGGAAGCGTAACAGCGGCTACCTCTTCACCATTAACTGATGGAGCAGCAGCTACTTTAATTTGTGAAGAGCAATATGCAAAAGATAATAATTTAAATGTATTGGGAAAAATTGTTTCAACTTCTGTGCAAGGATGTGATGCTAACACCATGGGCTTAGGTCCTATTGGAGCTACTAACAAAGCACTAAAACGAGCGAATTTAACAATTAAGGATATTGATATATTTGAATTAAATGAGGCTTTTGCTTCTCAATCTTTAGCCTGCATTAAAGACCTTAAAATCGATCAAAATAAAGTAAATATCGACGGAGGTGCGTTAGCTTTAGGTCATCCACTTGGTGCTACTGGCGCAAGAATTACAGGTAAGGCAGCTCAACTTTTAAAAAGAGAAAGTAAAAAATATGCTTTAGCTACTCAATGCATAGGTCTAGGAATGGGGATTGCAACTATTATAGAGACTGTAGATTAAATTTCCAAATGGAACATCTCCCTTTTGATAAAAGATCAGGTAAAATTTGGTTTAACAACGAATTAGTTGAATGGCAGGATGCTAGAGTTCACATAATTAGCCATGGTATGCACTATGCAAGTTTGGTGTTTGAAGGATTAAGAGTTTACAATAAAAAAATATTTAAATTAGAAGATCATACAAAAAGATTATTTCATTCTGCCAAACGTTTAGATATCCATGTTCCTTATTCAGAAAATGAATTAAATGAGGCAACACTAAAACTTGTTGAGGAGCAACAAATCCAAAATGGATATATTAGGCCATTTGTTTGGAGAGGTAGTGAGATGATGGGTGTTTCTGCCCAAAAAACGAAAATAAATGTTGCTATAGCCATATGGGATTGGCCTGCATATTTTGATGCAAAACTAAAGCAAAAGGGTATCAAGTTAAATATTTCCAAATGGCAAAGACCTCCTCAAAATTCATCTCCATGGGATAGTAAGGCTGCAGGTTTATATATGATATGTACTTTGTCAAAGCATGAAGCTGAAAAACAAGGTTATACTGACTCATTAATGCTTGATCATGAAGGTAATATTGCAGAGGCAACAAGCGCAAATATTTTTTTTAAAGATTCAAATGATGAGTTAAATACCCCTATTCCTGACTCTTTTTTAGATGGAATTACCAGAAAAACTGTTATTGAAATAGCCAAATCTAAAGGTATTAAAATAAATGAGAGAAAAATTTCACCGAATGAGCTTCAAAATTTTAAAGGATGTTTTATAACAGGAACAGCAGCAGAAATTACACCTGTAGCAAGTATAAAAGAATATACTTTTGAGGTATGCGAAATGATTTTAGATTTATCTTCTACATATGAAAAAATAGTAGGAAAAGTTTAGGAATTATCTTTGAATTCCCCTCAATCTCTCAGATCTTCTTCTTAATAATTCAGCAGTAACTAAGATTAACGTCGATAAAACAATCAAACACGTAGCTACAGCTAAAATTGTTGGGCTTAGCTGTTCTCTCAAACCTGTCCACATCTGAACAGGTATTGTTGTGTTATCCAAGCCAGCAAGAAATAATACGACAACTACTTCGTCAAAAGAGGTAACAAAAGCAAATAACCCTCCAGAAATAACACCTGGTAAGATCAAGGGCAAAGTAATTTTCATAAATGTATTTACAGGGTTACTTCCTAAACTTGATGCTGCTCGCGTTACACTATGATCGAATCCTGACAATGTAGCTGTTACAGTTATAACAACAAATGGCGTTCCTAAAATCATATGTGCAAAAATTATACCCGTATGGGTCGCTGCTAAACCAACCTTTGCCATAAAAAAGAATATTGCAACACCAGAAATAATTAATGGAACAATCATTGGTGAGATAAGAGTTGCCATTATTATCCCTTTATATGGCATATGCCTACTGCTTAAACCTAAAGCAGCTAATGTACCTAAAATTATTGATCCAATTGTTGCAAAAATTGCAATAATGAAACTATTTTTAGCTGCAAGACCCCAAGGATTCTTTGTTCCATAAATCATATCTTTATACCATCTTAAAGAAAATGCATCTGGGTCCAAATTTTTCATTCCTTCAGAAAAAACTAAAAATTCTTCGGCGTTAAATGAAAGAGGAAAAATTACAAATAAAGGTGCAATTAAAAAGAAAAATACAAAAGTACAAATACCAATATAAAAATAATGCCAAATTCTGTATCGAGTTTCAGTATAACTTGGAAGTGCCATAATTATCCTAATTTAATATTATCTACCCCTACTAATTTATTATAAATCCAATAAACAACTAAAACACCAGTTAGTAACATTAATCCCATTGCAGATGCAAAACTCCAATCTAAAGTAGTTTTCATGTGATATGCTATTTGATTACTAATCAAAGTTCCAGACGCTCCACCAACTAGTGCTGGTGTAATATAATATCCTATAGCTAAAATAAATACTAACAGACAACCAGCGCCTATACCTGGAATAGTCAATGGAAAATAAACTTTCCAAAAAGCCACAAATGGTGTTCCACCTAAAGATTTGCCAGCTCTCATCAAGCTAGGAGATATAGTTTTCATAACACTATAAAGAGGCAGAACCATAAAAGGCAACAATATTTGAGTCATCGCTACGTAAGTTCCAACTTTGTTGTACATCATTTCTGGCCTATTATTGTCTGAGACAAGACCAATCATAACAAAGAAATCGTTAACAAGTCCTTGTTGTTGTAATAAAATCATCCAACTAGCAGTTCTAACTAACAAAGAAGTCCAAAATGGTAAAAGCACACAGATCATTAAAAGATTACTATATTTCATTGGAAGTGTTGCCAACAAATGAGCAATTGGATAACCCATTAAAAAACAAAAAATTGTTACAAATAATGCTATCTCAAGAGTTCTTAACCATAAAATCCTGTGAATTCTTCTGTCCTCATCAACCTGAGCAATATTACCATCTTCATCCAAAAACATATCCATACCTTTTAGGTACTTGTTCATTGTATAAGGAGGAGCAGTTCTTTTAATTGCTCTCCAATAATCTACATTTTCATAATGTCTGTGAATTTTTGTTAGTTGTACTTTAATACTGCTATTTTCATCTATTTTATTTCTTTTAATATTTCTAAAAAGTCTTTTTAATATTGAGTTGAAACCATTTTTTTCCTTATTCAATCTTTGACCAAGCTTCCCGTGTTCTTTTTTTTCAGCTAAAATTTTATAATCTTCGTAGAAGCTTCTAAAGATCTCTTCAGAAGGTAGTTCTTTACCATCCCAATTTTCCATTGATTTAAATGTTTTTGGAAGCATATTTGTGACCATTCTGTCATCAATGCTTCTGGTAAACATTTCAGCTATTGGGAATATATAAGTAATTATTAAAAATAATAAAAGCGGAGCAACTAGTAAAAAAGCCTTAATTTTATTTCTTTTTTCAGACTTTTTTAAGCTTTCCTCTAATGGAACACCATCTGTAGTTAAAATTTTTTGTGTTTCTGAACTCATAAAAAAAAGGGCGGTATAAAACCGCCCTTCGTTATAATATAAAATTTAAAGCTTTAAAACTAGTTTAAACTAGCTTTCATTGCTTCCCATTTTTCACCAATCTCTGTTCCATAATCAGCCCAGAAGAATGGATCCACTAAAAAGTAACTTTTAGTGTTAGCGGGAGCAGTTGGCATTTGAGGCATCATTTCTGTTTTGCCGTCTTTGTACCATGGCTCATTGGCTTTGATTATTTCTAAAGATGACAATCTGTAAGGAGCATAAGCTATATATTTAGCACTACCAGCTAACATTTCAGTGTTAGTCATCATCGCTAGGGCTTTTTTAGCGTTTGCTTCATCTGGTCCACCTTTAACTAGAGCAAAGTATTCATAGTCAAGACCTTGACCATCCCATACTTGCTTGATAGGAGCACCTTCACCTATTTCAGCGTTGAAGAATCTTCCATTCCAACCTGTAGCCATCACAACTTCACCTGCAACTAATAACTCAGGTGGTTGAGCGCCAGCAGACCAAAATACACATCCTCCATTTGGATCTTCACAAAGTGCTTTTATTTTGTTCATCGCTCTATCAATGTATCCATCTTTCTCTTCCATAAATCTGTAAAGTCTTTCGCCACCTTTACCCATTTTAACTCCATCAGCAGCTAAAGCAATTTCAAGATTTGTTAGAGCGCTTTTATAGATTGCTCTTTTACCTGGGAACTTACTAGTATTAAAAAAGTCTTTAATAGTTTTTGGTTCATCACCACTAAAAGCTCTTGTATCAAAAGCGTAGTTCCATGAATACAGAATGTTTCCTACAGCACATTTACTCGGCATTGGAGCAAAAAAGTCTTCACTAGCTTTTGTTCCATCTGGAGCAGCTGGAAAGTCATTGTCAAAATCAAATTCAACAAACAAACCTTCATCACATCCGTTAATAGTATCAAATGCAAATACATCGATGATATCCCAAGTTATAGCGCCCGCTTCTTTTTGCGCTTTAATCTCAGATAAACCACCAGAATAATCAACCCAGTTGATATCTATACCAAGTTTTTTGGCAGTTGGATCACCATACCCTAATTTTTGAGACTCTGTATAAGCTCCACCCCATGATGCCACAGTAACAGCAAAGGCCGATGAAGTTACAGAAACTACAAAAGAAAGTGCAAGTAACAATTTACTTATTTTTTTCATTATTCCTCCGTTTAAACGATTAATATAAATTAATTTATATAAACAAATTACACCAAAATGGTTATTAAGAGTCAACAGCTTAAAAAATTCTCATATTTCGGCTAAAACAATATTAAGAAATGTCTATTTTGGGTCTAAAGCTCTTGCATCAGAACTATTCCATCCAATTTTAATTTCCTGACCTACTTTTAACTCTAAATTAGATGTACTATTAGGTACTTTTAAAATGAATTCTGGATTTTCCAATAAGTTAATTCTTACTCTTGTGTGATCTCCATGATATATAACTTCTTCTATCTTGCCGCTAAACATATTGTCCATTTTTTCGTTCGGCTCGATTAGTGCTCTTTCAGGTCTTAATGATACTGTTGTTTTATCACCTTTTGATTTCACTGAAATAGGATTTGCTAATATTTCAGCATTTGACAGCTTAACCTTACATTTATTACCCGA